>NZ_JBFUJG010000010.1:0-124146 GCF_056401495.1 Mucilaginibacter sp. P4_E8 | reverse complement strand
CCTCCTCGCAATGACATGATTTTTTATAATCGCGTATCTTATACCTCCGGTTCCTGCTGGCTCAGGCAATGGAAACTGCCTAAACCCCATATAATATCGGTAGAATCAATACCTATAACTTCATGATCGGGGAAGCATTGCTGTATTATTTCACAAGCTTTATCATCATTTACCGAGCGATAAGTAGGTACAATAACCGATGAGTTGGCAATATAAAAATTGGCGTATGATGCAGGTAAACGGGTATCTTCATATATCACGGCTTCGGGCATCGGCAGCTCCACAATGTTAAGCTGTTTGCCGTTTAGCAGGCGCATGGTTTTTAAGGTTTCCAGGTTTTCCTGCAGTATGTGGTAATTTTCGTCGTTTTTATCTTCTTCAATTACGGTAACCACGGTATCCTCGTTCACAAACCGGGTAATATCATCAATATGCCCATCGGTATCGTCGCCTACAATGCCATCGCCCAGCCATAAAATTTGCTCTGCACCATAGTAATTACGCAGGTAAGTCTCAATCTGCTCCTGGTTTAAATGCGGGTTACGGTTTTTATTAAGCAGACAGGCAGTAGTGGTTAAAATAGTGCCTTTACCGTTAAAATCAACCGATCCGCCTTCCATCACAATACCCGGATTAAATACAGGCAGATTAAAGTGCTCGCCAATTTTAGTAGGGATCACATCGTCCAGATCAAAGGGAGGGTATTTACCGCCCCAGGCATTGTACCCCCAGTCTATGATGGCTTTTTGCCTGGTTACAGGATTGATCAAAAACGCTGGTCCGTGGTCGCGGCACCAGGCATCATTCGTGCCAAACTCAAACAATTCCACCCGGCTCATATCAACCCCCGCGGTTTGCAGCTGGAAAGTTACCGAAGCCTTCATGCTCTCGTCCAATACGTTGATGCGTACCAGTTCGTTGCGGGTTAAAATCTTAATAAACTCGATATATGAGGGATATATGGTATCGATCTTTCCTGGCCATGATGCCTCTTTATGCGGCCAGCTTAGCCATGTAGCAGTATGCTTAGCCCACTCGGCAGGGAAGTAAAAGCCTTGTGAAGCAGGGGTTTGTATAATGGATGTATTTTGGCTCATAATTGGTAAAAAGTAAGTTAGTATATCCACATCGTCATTGCGAGGAACGAAGCAATCTCTAAGCTATGCAGAGCCAATGGAACGGAATATTCATATTTGACTTGCCTTCGTAGAGATTGCTTCGTACCTCGCAATGACGCGTGAAGAATTTAATCCTCGTCCAATAAACGCTTGGTTATTGGCTGATACGAATCAATCCTCCTGTCCCTTAAAAAAGGCCAGTGGCTCCGGTAATAATCAGATTTATCTAAGTCAAGTTCCTGCACTACTACCTCTTCATCATCATGGGAGGTTTGGTGAATAATGGTGCCGAATGGATTGGCAAAAAATGATCCGCCCCAGAATTTTACGCCAGCTTCTTCACCAACACGGTTTACACTTACCACGTGTATGCCATTGGCCACGGCGTGCGAGCGTTGTATGGTTTGCCAGGCATTATATTGCTCTGTGTTGGTAGCCTCATCCTGCGTAGTAGCCCAGCCTATGGCTGTTGGATAAAATAATATATCGGCACCCATTAAAGCGGTAATACGGGCAGCTTCGGGGTACCATTGGTCCCAGCATATCAGTACGCCTAATTTGCCATATTTGGTTTTGAACACCTTATAGCCCAGGTCGCCGGGGGTAAAGTAAAATTTTTCATAAAAACCCGGATCGTCGGGAATATGCATTTTGCGGTATTTGCCTAAATAGCTTCCATCGGCATCTAAAACCGCGGTTGTATTATGATAAAGGCCCTGCGCACGTTTTTCAAACAGCGAGGCTATGATCACTACGTTAAGTTCGGCGGCTACTTTCGACAGTTCATCGGTTGATGGACCGGGTATGGCTTCGGCCAGTTTAAAGTTGTCGTAATCCTCAACATCACAAAAATAAAGGGAGGTAAAGAGTTCCTGTAAACAAACTATTTGCGCGCCTTTTGCGGCTGCTTCCCTTACTTTAACAATAGCCTTTTGCAAGTTCTGCTGCTTATCAGCAGTGCAGCTCATTTGTACCAGGCCAACTTTTACTTTACTCATACTACTAAAATTTCCGCAAAAATAACAATTGATATGATGATTTTTGCGCAATTAATTAATGATTACACGCTGCTGATGGTCAGGTTTTTTATCGCTCTTTGCAAACTTTAGTTATATAAACAGCGTTGTTGAACCAAAGTTGTTACACTTCAAAAAAAAATTCATGTGTTAAATCAAATAATTAGCTTTGCAGCCAATGACAGAAGAAGAAATAATTGACGAAGGCGCCGAGCATAAAACCTGGAAAGGTAAGCTTTGGGGCGTTATAAAAGTTATATTGATAATTGTTGTTACCGGTGGCCTTTTATACTGGGTTTTCAGCAAAGTGCCATTCTCTAAAATTAGATACAGACTTGTACATGCCGATAAAGCTTGGATAGCCGCCGCTATTCTCTGTTATTTTACTTCGATGTTGTTTTCTGCCTGGCGTTTATTAAGTTTTTTCAAATCAATAAATTTAAGACTTGATTACCGGTTTAACTTAAGATTGTATTTTTTAGGTCTGTGTTATAATGTATTGCTGCCGGGTGGTATCGGTGGCGATGGATATAAAATATACCTGTTGCATAAGCGCTTTAAGTTACCTACCAAAAAAGTATTCCTGGCTATTTTATTTGACCGCTTGAGTGGTTTTTGGGCAATTGGCCTCATAACCGTAGCATTGATCGTCCTTATACCACATATTACCGAACTGATTGGTTTAGGTATCCCCATGGGATTACTGGTAGTAGGTTCAATTACCTATTACATAGTGGCCCGTAAATTTTTCAGAGAGTACACCCACAAATTTTTCGCGGCTCATTTAAAAGCTATCGGGGTACAGTCAACACAGCTGCTGGCTATTGTGTGTTTACTTTTGGCCCAGGATTTTACCGGTAAGTTCGCCCCCTATTTACTCTCGTTCCTGATTTCGGCATTAGCGGCCGTTATTCCTTTTAGCTTAGGCGGTGGTGGGGTAAGGGATGCCATTTTTGTAAACCTGGCAAAGCCATTTCACTTAACCGAAGACATGGCCGTATACCTGAGTTTTACTTTTTACCTGATCTCCATAGCCGTGGCATTACTTGGCGTTTATTACGTGTTCCGCACCGACAGGTTGCAGCGGGGCCTTCCTCCGGTTGAAGAAAGCCTCCCTGCTGTTGAAGAAAATTAAAGTTTATTCGTACACCTAATTTTTTAAATTTGCGTTCCTGTTATAAACTAACAAACGTAAATGAGCCATTTTAATGATTTTAACAATCCGCAGGTTGCTGCGTTGCCCGGTCATTTAAAACAATTTATAGTCGACCAGCATTACGAGCATTACACACCTATTGACCATGCGGTTTGGCGCTATGTGATGAGGCAAAATTACAGCTATCTGAAGGATGTGGCCTACTATCCGTATATACCCGGCCTAACAAAGGCAGGCTTAACCATTGAACGGATCCCCGATTTGCAGGAAATGAATGATGCATTGGTCAAAATTGGCTGGGGCGCTGTTACCGTTGATGGCTTTATACCACCCGCTGCCTTTATGGAGTACCAGGCTTATAGGGTGCTGGTTATAGCTGCAGACATCCGCCAGTCGCGTCATATTGAATATACCCCGGCTCCGGATATTATACATGAGTCGGCAGGGCATGCGCCTATTATTGCTGATAAGGATTATCACGAATACCTGAGTTATTTTGGTTCGATAGGGGCAAAGGCCATGTTTTCGGCCCAGGATTTTGAATTGTACGAAGCCATCAGGGCGCTATCTATATTAAAGGAAATGCCTGATGCTGATGAAGAAGAGATCAGAAAAGCCGACGAACGGGTAGCTTATTGCCAGGAAAACATAGGCGAACCATCTGAAATGGCCTTACTGAGCCGCCTGCACTGGTGGACGGTGGAGTACGGACTGATCGGTACACTGGAGCAGCCTAAAATTTATGGCGCGGGCCTGTTATCGTCAATAGGCGAGAGCTCAAGTTGCATGAATCCAGAGGTCGAAAAACTATGGTACACCATTGATGCGGTTAATTATAGCTATGATATTACCAAGCCCCAGCCGCAGCTTTTTGTAACGCCAACTTTTCAAAACCTGATAGATGTGCTCGAAGAATTTGCTAACACCATGTCGTTCAGGCGCGGCGGTGCTTATGGCCTGGGTAAAGCTCTTGAAAGTAAAAATACCTGTACGGTGGTTTACAGTTCGGGCTTACAGGTATCCGGTACCATTACTGAATTTAAGGTGGATGAGCATGATCAACCCTATTTTATTAAAACCACAGGCCAAACGGCGTTGTCCTTAAATAACCAACAATTACCAGGTCATGGCAAAAACTACCATCGGGACGGATTTAGTTCGCCGGTTGGGAAACTAAAAAATATTCATACGCCTTTGGAGGACTTATCAGACGAAGAGCTGGACAACATCAACATTGCCAAAGGCAAAACCACTGAGCTCGATTTTGAGAGTGGAATCCTGGTCAAAGGAACGGTAAAAGGTATTTTGGCATTTCAGGGCAAAACACAGCTCATTACATTTACAGATTGCACGGTTACCGATAAAAAAGGCCATATATTGTTTGACCCTTCATGGGGTGTATATGATATGGCCGTAGGCGAAAAGATCATATCAGTTTTTTGTGGCGCAGCCGATAAAGAGGCTTTTGAGGAGATTGTTTATAAATCAAAAACAGCAACTCATCATGTAACGTATAGTTTTAAAAACAAGGAACTCCACAAACTTTATCAGCAAGTGCGCAATTGCAGATTGAAGCAGGGTAATTACGGTTTTTTGGGCAATGTATGGCTCAAGTTGCAAAAAGACCATCATGAAGATTGGCTTTGCGCGTTGGAGATATTGGAATTGCTTGAACATGAAGGTATTGAACCTGTGCTGGCAGCTGATATCAGGCAATTTCTGCAACAAAAAACAACAGATCAGCCCGAACTAAAAAAACTCATCAGTGATGGTTTTTATCTGATCGAGCATCCTGTTGAGCAAAAATTGGTATTTTAGACGCGGAATAAATAAGCCCCACCCAACCCTCCCCGGGAGGGAGGGCTTTAAAAAACAAAGTCTCCCCTTTCGGGGGAGATTTAGAGGGGGCTATGCACATGAACATCATTATAACAGGCGCCAGTAGCGGCGTAGGATTTGAAGCAGTAATTGAACTGATACTTTCGGGTAACCACAAGGTAATTGCACTTGCACGCTCGCAGGATAAGCTGGAGCGCCTGCTGGAAATTGCCCATGGCCTGAACCCGGATTGTCAGCTATATGCGTTGAGTTTTGATATTGTTCATGATGACTATGAAGGTTTGCAGCAATTTATTGCCACAAATTTTGATAACCGCATTGATGTTTTAATAAACAATGCCGGTGTACTCATCAACAAGTCATTTACCCAATTACTGGAAACCGATTTTGTGGAGATGCTGCAAAGCAATTTCATAGGTCATGTACGTATTATACAAGCGCTTTTACCGTTGATGCCCGCCGGCTCGCATATTTTAAATATAGGCAGTATGGGAGGTTTCCAGGGCAGCGTCAAATTCCCCGGACTATCAGCTTATTCGGCAAGTAAGGCGGCACTGCATACCCTAACTGAGTGCCTGGCCCAGGAATTAATTGAGCAGGATATTAAGGTAAACTGCCTGGCTTTAGGCTCAGCCCAAACTGAGATGCTGGAGCAAGCTTTCCCCGGCTATCAATCGCCGGTACTGGCATTTGAAATGGGTAAATATGTGGCCGATTTCGCACTTACCGGGCATAAATTCTTTAATGGTAAGGTGTTGCCGGTTGCAGTGAGTACGCCGTAAGGAATCAATTATAAAAACGCGGCATTGCGAGGAGCGAAACTCTATGCGATACAGAACGAATAAGCCTATCGCATACCCGCTCTTGGCCGCGGGAGGGCCAGTTACTTTTGTCGCCACAAAAGTAACCAAAAAGGCTTTCAGCAGAAATGCTTCTTTGCGCTCATGGCCTTAGCCCTGCAAATCAGACAGAACCACGGGCTGCTAAATTTTTACACCACTTCGTTCCCGTTATCCCTGCTTCAGTAAAAATTGCTAATGCCCTTTCAGCCGCACGAGGCCGCCATGTTCTGCCTGCTTTCACCCGAAGCTTATCTGCTGACGGGAAACAATAAAGAAATCATGGTAATCCTTTAATCCCAAAAATCCCGGTTCAGACAAAAATCAACGAAATCAAAAAAATCCCTCAAAATCAACGGTCAAAATCCTATCTTTGCCCATGCAAGAAAAAATCCTCATTCTTGACTTTGGCTCGCAATTCACCCAACTTATAGCGCGCCGTGTCAGGGAGCTCAATATTTACTGTGAGATCCACCCTTTTAATCATTATCCCGAAATTGACAGCACTGTAAAAGGAATTATCCTTTCCGGCAGCCCTTATTCTGTAAGGCAGGACGATGCACCTCATTTTGATTTCGAACAGTTTCATACTACCCGGCCTATTCTGGGGGTTTGTTATGGGGCGCAGTACGTAGCACATTTTCATGGTGGCGAGGTATTGCCATCAAGCACCCGCGAATACGGTCGTGCCAACCTGGAATACATCAACAAAGAAAACCCTTTATTTAAAAATATTCCTGAAAGCTCGCAGGTTTGGATGTCGCATGGCGATACCATATCAAGCATTGGCGAAAACTTTGAGGTAATTGCCAGTACCGATACTGTAAAGGTTGCGGCCTACCAGGTAACCGGTACCCAAACCTACGGTATCCAGTTTCACCCCGAGGTAACCCATAGTATTGACGGCAAGCAATTGCTGGAGAACTTTTTGGTTGACATTTGCGGTTGTCACCAGGACTGGACACCCGATTCCTTTATCGAAACTACTATAGCCGCCCTGCAGCAAAAACTGGGCGATGATAAAGTAGTGCTTGGTTTATCGGGTGGTGTTGATTCATCGGTAGCTGCAGTGTTACTGCACCAGGCTATTGGTAAAAACCTTCATTGTATATTTGTTGATAACGGCCTTTTGCGTAAGGACGAGTACGAACAGGTACTCGATTCCTACAAACACATGGGCTTAAATATAAAAGGTATAGACGCCAAACAACGTTTTTACGATGCGCTGGCTGGTTTAACTGATCCTGAAAAGAAACGGAAAGCTATTGGCCGCGTGTTCATTGAGGTTTTTGATGATGCCGCGCACGAGGTTCAGGATGTAAAATGGCTTGGCCAGGGTACTATTTACCCAGATGTTATTGAGTCGGTTTCAGTTAAGGGGCCATCGGCTACCATCAAATCGCACCATAACGTTGGCGGATTACCTGATTTTATGAAACTCAAAGTAGTTGAACCACTAAACACTTTATTTAAAGATGAGGTAAGGCGTGTGGGCAAGGCTTTGGGCATTGATCCGAATATTTTAGGCAGGCACCCTTTTCCTGGACCGGGATTGGCTATCAGGATTTTAGGTGATATTACACCAGAAAAAGTAGCTATATTGCAGGAAGCCGATGCGATTTATATCAACAATTTGCGGTCGTACGGTGTTTACGATAAAGTTTGGCAGGCCGGTGCTATATTTTTGCCGGTACAATCAGTAGGGGTAATGGGCGATGAACGTACATATGAGAACGTAATTTGCCTGCGTGCTGTGGAATCATTGGATGGAATGACAGCAGACTGGTGCCATTTACCTTATGACCTGCTGGCTAAGATCTCGAACGAGATCATTAATAACGTAAAAGGAATTAACCGGGTAGTATATGATATCAGTTCAAAACCACCTGCTACCATTGAGTGGGAATAAATGGTTATTGTTTTTTATAACGGCGCTGATACTGGGTGCATGTTCGCCAAAAGTGCGGCCTGTATCAACGCCCGTAAAAAAACAAACTGAAAAGCCTGAAAATAAAGCTGCCGAAAAGTCACCCGTTAAGCCCGAAACAAGAGCAGCGGTAATATCCATGATATTGCCTATGGGGCTTGATCATGTAAGGCCGCGTACATACAGCAGTGCAGGCTTAACCCAGGCCAACATGAGCGTGGAATATTACCAGGGTTTTAAGCTGGCTTTAGATTCATTGACCGCCGAAGGAGCTAATTTTAAATTACAGCTTTACGACTCCAAGGATGATGCTTCGGCAGCGCACAGCCTGGCCTACAACCCGCAGATCAGAACAAGCGATCTTGTGGTTGGTCCGGTTTTTCCTGATGGTATGAAAGTATTTACCGCTACAATGGGTACGCGTGTGCCAATTTTATCGCCACTGTCGCCTGCATCACCGGGTACTATTAACAACCCTAATTTAATTACAGTTATTCCCCCGCTGGAGTATCATGCCTGGGGTGCGGCACAATACATCAATGAAAAAATAAAACCCAAAAAAATATTTATTCTTCGTTCGGGCTTTAGCCAGGAAAACGATTATATAGTTAACTTTAAAAAAGCTATTGATAGTTTAGGTAAAAAAAAGATAAAGGTTGTAACCTTAACCATATCGCGTGGGCAATTAGGTGGCCTTATTCCGCAATTGTCAAAAAACGAACGTAATGTGTTTGTAATGCCGGCTACTGACCAGGCATTTTTAGGAGTAACCTTACGGTCTTTGGATACTTTAAGTAAAAACTATCCGGTAGTATTGTTTGGTCATCCAAGCTGGGAGAAGTTTAATTTTTTAAAGACAGATATATTGCAGCGATTGAACACGCATATTACCTCGACCGATAAAATAAATTACAAACACGGGGCTACAATTGCTTTTTTGCGTAACTATCGTAAAGCATATCACGTTGAACCTACCGATTTTGCCATAAAGGGCTTTGACGAAGGTTTATACTTTGGCAGGCAGCTTTTTGAGGGTGATGCCGGTATGGCGGAGCTTGATAAAACAGATTTTACAGGCATACATAACAGTTTTCACTTTGTAAAAAAGCCGGGACTGGGATGGGTTAACGCTCATGTAAATATATTAATGTACACTAATTTTGAGTTAAAACAGGTAGAATGAAGGCTATAAACCAGCTTAAAACGTTTCAGCGAATATTGGGTGAATACCCGGCCGATACGCCTCTAAGTAAGTTTTTACCCGGTTTTTACAGGCAAAACAAACAAATGGGCTCAACCGACAGGCGCATAGCTAACAGGTTGGTGTACAACTATTTTAGGATAGGCAGGGCTCTGCCTGATTTGCCGGCAGACGAGCGTTTGTTTGTAGCCGAATTTTTATGCAATACACAAACCAACTCCTTTTTACAGCATTTTAAGCCCGAATGGGCTGTATGTGTAGGCTTTAGTATAGAAGATAAGCTCGCCCTTGTAAAAACAGCTTACCCAGCCTTTAATTTAACTGATATATTCCCCTGGGGAGCGCAGCTATCGGCGGAGATTGATCAGGATGCCTTTTTAAAATCATTCTTTTTTCAGCCCGACCTTTTTATCAGGGTGCGCAATGGTTATGATCATTTGGTTAAAGCCGAATTAGGCAAGGCCCAGGTAGCATTTAAAGATGAAGGTAACGGATGCCTGTCATTGCCTAATGGTACCCGGCTCGAAACCATATTCCCTGTGCAGCATTGGTTTGAGGTACAGGACTTGTCATCGCAGCAAACCGGCGATTTCTTTAAACCACAGCGTTGGGATAGCTGGTGGGATGCCTGCGCGGCATCGGGCGGTAAGTCGCTGCTGCTGCATGAAGACGAGCCTAACATAAAACTCGTGGTATCAGATATCCGCGAGTCGGTACTGGCTAATCTGGATGAACGTTTTCACCTGGCCGGTCTCACCAAATATCAGAAAAAAGCGCTCGATCTAACTACCAACGTTGATCAAACGCTGCATGATTATGCTTTCGACGGTATTATTCTTGATGCTCCATGTAGCGGCTCGGGTACCTGGGGCCGAACGCCTGAAATGATAGCCCAATTTAATCCGCAGAAAATAGAATTTTTCCAGAAGCTACAGAAAAGCATCGCTCAAAACGTTGTAAAATATCTTAAATCCGGTAAACCGCTCATCTACATCACCTGCTCGGCCTTCAAAGCCGAGAACGAGGACGTAGTTGATTTTTTAATAAAAGAAGTTGGCCTAAAGCTGGAAGAAAGCAAAGTGCTGAAAGGCTACGAGCACAAAGCAGATACCATGTTTGTAGCGAGATTGAGCCCCCCGGCCCCCTAAAGGGGGAGTAGTTTGTGGTAGCTGCTTAGCATACATCATCGACTTATTCCTGCATTTTTGACTTTGCGATAACCGCATAAACTATGCCTCCACCAATCAAACCAATTGGGAGATAAATTTGCCCCGGAATTAATATAGCCGATATGATCGCCAAAAATACACCTATTCCAATTCGCAGAATAGCTATATTATAAAAAGGCTTTTGTTCTTTGATCGCATCAGCTTTTCCCTGGATATCTAAATTCTTTAATACCTGTCCAATTAATTCTTCAGGAATGCCTTGTTTTTCAAGCCGCGCAAAAATAACTTCGTTATCGTAACCAGCTTTTTTAAGTTTTGTACCCTCCAAATAGACCTTGTTTTTTAGTCCCTCATCCATTATTTAGTAATTATATTTTTCATGCTAATCAAAAACTCCCCCTTCAGGGGGCTGGGGGGCTTATAAATGCGTATTACTCCTGAATAATTTAATCGCGATGGCCAGCAAAATAATCCCAAAGGCTTTGCGCAATATACTAAGGCCTACCGGGCCCAATAACTTTTCGAGCCACTTTACATTTTTGAGTACGAGGTAAACTACAATGGTGTTGAGCACTATGCCAACCAGTATGTTTTGGGTTTGGTATTGTGATTTTAAAGAGAGCAGGGTGGTCATGGTTCCGGCGCCTGCAATCAGCGGGAAAGCGATGGGGACAATAGAGGCCGATTGTGGGATCTCTTCCTTAAAAAAATCTACACCCAATATCATTTCCATAGCTATGATAAAAATAACCAGCGAACCGGCTATGGCAAAGGAGGCTATATCCAGGCCGATGATGTCAAGCAGCTGATCGCCCACGAATAAAAACACGATCATGAGTGCCAGAACCGCAATGCTGGCCTTTTCAGATTCGATATGCCCTACGCGCTGCCTTACCTGGATAATTACGGGTATTGCCCCCAAAATATCAATAATGGCGAAAAGGATCATAGTAACGGATAGTACCTCTCTGAAAATTAGTGGATGCATGGTTGTAGGATTTTTATTCGCGTGATTTTAACCGGAAACTCAGCAAAAGTGCAATTAAAATATAGAAGGAAGATAGGAAAAAAACACCATGTACGGAAATCAAAGCTGCGAACCCAGCGGTTAAAGGGCCCAGGGTTTGCCCTATAGAAGCATAGGATTGGTTGATGCCTAATATTTTACCCTGTTCTTTGTGATCAATACGATCAGCAATGATGGCGTTGATCATGGGGTTGCGCAGGCCATTAAATAATCCATAAACACAAATACCCACTGTAAAGGTAATGAAGGCGTTGGTGAGCCCCGTAATGAACATAGCTGTCATACATAATATGGTTGACAGGAGCAGGATCATGGATTTTGATGAGCACCATTGCGTTAACAGCGGTACGCTCAACTGCATAATAATGCCGCTTACACCAAAACCTGCATACAAAATACCTATTTGGGTTGGGCTTATCTTTAATACATCAACACTAAAGGTTTGAAAGCCGATAAGCATGGTGAACTGCGCCATAGTAAGCAGAAATCCGGTAAATACCGCAGTGCCAATGACTGGGCGTTTTAAGGTGGTGATCAATGCCGAGAGTCTGAAATTAGTTTTGCTGTCATTCTTTTTCCTGGGATCTGGCAGGTTGGTTTCACGAAGAAAAAAGATAGTGCACAGCGTACCGATGAATGAAATGCCCGCTGCGAAAAAGAACGGTACCTGCGGCCCAAACCTGTTGAGCAAACCGCCTATAGCCGGGCCAATTACAAAGCCAAAACCAAATGCCGACCCCAGTATGCCAAATTTTTTCGCCCTGTTTTGAGGCGTTGCCGTATCAGATACCATGGCTTGTGCTACGGATACATTACCGCCTGTTAAGCCGTCTAAAATGCGGGCAGAAAACAGCATGAAAATACTGTTTGCCCAGGCAAACAGCAGGAAGGAGAGGCAGGTACCGGCAATGCTTATGATAAGTAATGGTTTACGGCCAAATTTATCAGACAGGGAGCCTAAAACCGGTGTTGCAAAAAACTGGGCGACTGAAAATGAGGCGGTAAGTATACCAAGTGTTTCGCCGGTTATGCCAAAAGTTTTACCATAGCTGTATAGTACCGGAACAATAATGCCGAAGCCCAGCGAGTTGATGATACAAACAAATACTAATACCCAAAGRTTTTTATCGGCCTGCATGAATTGGTTTTATCTGTAGGTAATAAAAGAGAAGGTAACAAAAAAGGTTCTGAATTTTCAGAACCTTTTTAATTGAAATAGCAATTTTATACTGTTATTCTATAAATTTTGGATTGATAGGGTCAACAGCCGGCTCAACAACACCCTTACGCACATGTGAGCGTTTTATGCTGTAGCTAAAGTAAATTATAAAACCGATCAATAACCAAACGATTAGCCTGGCCCAGTTTTCCCAGCCTTCACTGGCTATCATACATAAGCATATCGCTGCACCTAACGGACATACGATCATATAAAGTGGTGTCTGGAACGGACGTTTAATGGTTGGGTCAGTTCTGCGGAGGATAAATATACCTATACAAACCAGCACGAATGCGAACAATGTACCGATACTCACCATATCACCTACATATTTATCAGGAATAAAACCAGCAAATAAGGACACAAAAACAAAGAATAACCATTGTGACTTATACGGTGTACGATATTTAGGGTGTAATTTTGAAAATACTTTAGGTATCAAACCATCAGTGCTCATGGTATAAAACACGCGGGTTTGTCCCATCAGCATCACCAGGATAACCGAAGAGAAACCAGCCAGGATAGATACCGTAACAAATGATGCTAACCATCCGTAACCCGGCATCGCGGTTTTAATGGCATAGCTTACAGAAGCTTCTTTTCCCTGGATAAGGAAATCTTTGTAGGATACCAAACCTGTTAACACGTGTGAAAATAAGATGTAAAGTGCAGTACAGATAACCAATGATATCAGGATACCTTTTGGCATATCGCGTTGTGGGTTTTTAGCTTCCTGTGCAGCGGTTGATACAGCATCAAATCCAATAAAAGCAAAGAACACCACACTGGCGCCACGTAACACACCCAGCCAGCCGTGATTAAAGGTATCCGCATAATCAACAACACCTGTACTAACCTTAACGGTACCGGCATCAGCAGGGATCATATAAGGCGTATGGAATGCGGGATTAATAAAGTGCCAGCCTAAACCAATGATCATTAATACAATGGCCACTTTAACAATTACAATGACATTATTTACAACAGCTGATTCGGCCGTACCGCGGATAAGTAACAGAGTAAGCAGGAACAGGATCAGTATAGCTGGTAAGTTAACGACACCTCTTGTACCCAGCTCTGCCGCATACATACCGGCAGTGGTGTTAGATGTCTCGAAAAACGAGTGTGTCCATTGATAGGGTATATGATAGTCAAAAAAGGTGTGTAAAAACTCGTTAAAGTATTGCGACCAGCCTATGGATACAGTAGCTGCACCCAGTGCATATTCCAATACTAAGTCCCATCCTATGATCCAGGCTATGAACTCGCCCATGGTAGCATAAGAGTAGGTGTAAGCCGACCCGGCAATAGGTATCATACTGGCAAATTCTGCATAGCACAAACCGGCCAGGGCGCAGCCGGAAGCCGCTATAAGGAATGAAATAGTAACAGCCGGACCTGCATGTTCGCCGGCAGCAGCTGCTGTACGAACAAAAATACCAGCCCCGATAATAGCACCGATGCCAAGTGCTATAAGCGATCCAACGCCTAAAGTTCTTTTCAGCGATTTCTCTGTCTCTACCGAGGCAGCCATTAATTGCTGAATAGGTTTCTTAATAAATAACTTCATTTTAAAATAGTAAGATCAGTTGTAAAAATTTAAAAATTCACATTCCCCCAAACGTACTTAAATTTATTGAAAAGATAAAGAGCCGAATGTAACTAAGGAAGAGTAAGGAAAATCCAAATAATAGTTCGAAAAATCGAGTAAATCTATAGATAATTGGATTTTGATGTTTAACCACGTAAGTGTCTCATTTGTAGTATAAGCCGATAAAAAGCAGTGTTTGGGTAACACTATTGCTTTTAAGGTAATTATATACTGAAAAGGGTGGCAAAAACGGGAAGGTTGTTTTGCTTATAGCATCTGTTACCGCGTTTTTATAGCATCATAATTCTTGTTTGCCACATAAAAGGCAATAACCTTTATCAATTAACGGCCTGTCTGCTACTAATTTCAGTTATTCCCTATCCCCATCTTAGGTGATATCCCTCATGTGGATTGTTGCTTTACTTTGTTGCATGATTTTAAACACAATCAAAAAGCAATGAAAAGCATATTTAAAATTTCAGTTTTTATGTTAATGACCAATCTCAAAATAATGACTGTAATACATCAACTCCTATAACCTCATAATTATATACACTTTATTTATCATCTACCTATGAAAAACATCAATTTAAACAGAGTTTCTGCAGCAGCTGCAGCATTGCTTATGGTTCTTTTTTTATTCCCGGCCTGTAAAAAGGACAAGAATGAAACAGCTGAAACAGCGCCATTAAAAACAACTTCAATCACGTTTTCCGGAGCTAACGAGATCCCCGCAAACAACAGTACGGGTACCGGAACAGGTCAAATCTCATTTGATCCAACTGCAAAAACCATAACTTATAATGTTGCATGGCAGCTTGGATTACCCACCGCAACAACAACAGATATGCACTTTCATGGTGCCGAAGATGGTTCTGATACCAAGAGTTCGCCCATAGTTGTTGAACTGGAAGGTTTTTCAACAGGCAATTCCGGTAAGTTTTCTGGAACCACCCGCGCGCTTACTGATGCCGAAGTAAATCAGCTATTGGCCGGCAAATGGTATATGAACATCCATAGCACAACGGTAACAGGCGGAGAATTAAGAGCGAATATTAAGTTTTAGTTTTGTTAATAGTTAGTTAAGTAGCCTGTGGAAACACGGGCTTTTTTTGTTAACAGATTATAAGATATATTTATTGATAAATATTAGAGAATGGGAAAGTATTTAACTGAAGAGCAGCTTACTGCAAATTTACGATCGGGTAAATATATTGAACAATGGTTACCCTCTTTTAAACATCATGATTATGTGGTTTTAAGATGGATAAGAATTGATCAGGAGAAGGACTTAAGGTATAGTATCAGTTATTTCGAATCCTTTGATGAAGGAAGTGAAGATTTCTTTGATATATATGAGTTCTCTTTAGTAGATCCCGATGAACCTTTTGGAGTTATAAATACATTTGATACTATTGATGAGGTATTAAAATTTGCTGTAATTAAATACTTTGCCTCAATTCAAAGATTTGTTTCAGTTGGAATTATACAGGATGAGTATCTGAATTATCTTAGAAGTTAAAGTTGATGATTTATTCAAACATGAAAAAGCCGCCCTCATCAGGCGGCTTTTTCTTTATAAATTCAAATAAATTACACTTTCTTATCAGCCTTGATCACTACATGGGTGTTCATGGATTGCTTCTGCAATTGTCTTTGTATCCGTGGATTGTTTTGTACCTGATAATTCAGATGCGGTGCAATAACCAATGAAACGATTGACATCAGCTTGATCAAAATATTCATTGACGGGCCTGAGGTATCCTTGAACGGATCTCCCACAGTATCGCCGGTTACAGATGCTTTATGCGGGTCTGATTTTTTGTAATGCATTTCGCCATTTATTTCAACCCCTTTTTCAAATGATTTTTTGGCATTATCCCATGCACCACCAGCATTGCTCTGGAAAATTCCCATCAGCACGCCCGATACCGTAACACCGGCCAGCAAACCACCCAACACTTCGGGACCGAATGCAAAACCGATAATGATTGGGGTGATCAAAGCAATTAAGCCCGGAGCAACCATTTCGCGGATGGATGCTTTGGTTGATATGGCCACGCATTTTTCATACTCTGGTTTGGCTTTATATTCCATAATGCCCGGTATTTCGCGGAACTGGCGCCTTACTTCCTCAACCATGGCCATAGCCGCACGGCCCACTGCCGAGATACACAATGCCGAAAAGATAAAAGGGATCATCCCGCCCACAAATAAACCGGCTAAAACATCAGCCTTGTAAATATCAATATGCTCAATACCTGCCACACCCACAAATGCCGCGAATAAGGCCAATGAGGTCAACGCTGCCGAAGCAATAGCAAAACCCTTGCCTGTAGCAGCAGTAGTGTTACCTACGGCATCTAAATTGTCTGTACGGTGACGTACTTCCTCGGGCAGGCGGCTCATTTCAGCAATCCCACCTGCGTTATCGGCAATTGGTCCGAAAGCGTCAATGGCTAATTGCATAGCCGTAGTGGCCATCATACCAGCTGCCGCGATAGCAACCCCATATAACCCAGCAAAATGGTATGACCCATAAATGCCCGATGCTAAAACCAGGATAGGCAACACGGTTGATTCCATACCTACAGCCAGGCCGCCAATAATATTGGTAGCATGCCCGGTTGACGATTGGCGGATGATGCTCAGCACCGGGCGTTTACCCATTGCGGTATAGTACTCGGTAATGATAGACATTAAAGTACCTACTATCAGTCCTACAACTATCGACATGAAAACACCATTTTTTGTGAATGGAATTATACCAGCCTTTATGACATGGTTTGCATCCTCATCACGCACCATGTGGAAACTGTCATTTGGCAACATCCACTGTACTACAAAATAAGTAGCGATGGCAGTTAATATGATGGATGCCCAGTTACCTATGTTCAGCGCTTTTTGTACGCTGTCTGTCTCGTTTTTAATTTTTACGAATGATGTACCAACAATAGAAAATACCAGGCCTAAACCTGCAATAACCATAGGTAACAATATAGGTGCTATACCACCAAAATTGTCATGTGATACAATTTCGCGGCCCAGCACCATGGTAGCCAGCATAGTAGCCACGTACGATCCGAATAAATCGGCACCCATACCTGCAACATCACCAACATTATCGCCTACGTTATCGGCAATGGTTGCGGGGTTACGCACATCATCCTCTGGGATACCGGCTTCAACCTTGCCCACAAGGTCGGCGCCTACGTCGGCAGCTTTGGTATAAATACCACCGCCTACACGTGCAAATAATGCTATTGATTCGGCACCCAATGAAAATCCTGCTAAAACATCAAGCGCTTTGGCCATAGCCTCGCCATTTACGGTGCCTCCTGTATTTTTAACATAAACGGTGTAAAAAACAATGAATAACGAGCCTAAACCAATAATGGCCAAACCCGCAACGCCCAGTCCCATTACAGTACCACCGGTAAATGATACTTTTAGCGCTTGCGCCAAACTGGTACGTGCCGCCTGCGTGGTACGCACGTTGGCTTTGGTGGCAATACGCATGCCCAGGTAACCGGCAAAAGCCGATAAAAAAGCGCCTATTACAAACGATACCGCAATAATCGGGCTTGATGTGGCTACCGTAGTGCCACTCCAGGCCAGTAATAGTCCAGCTATAAATACAAATCCACCGAGTACCTTCCACTCAGCACGTAAAAAAGCCATTGCCCCATCGGCAATGTAACCGGCCAGCTTGACCATGTCGCCATCGCCGGGATCTTGTTTAGTAACCCAGGCGGCCTTAATAGCCATTACGGCTATTCCAATAAGGCCAAATACCGGGATCAGATAGATTAAGTAATCGTTCAAAAAATCCATGTTCACAAATTTGGTTTATAAAGTAGTTCAGTTCTATGTTATAAGGTAACAGATATAATAATTGGTGCTTGCAAAATAGTAATTTTATTTCTTTACAATAGCCTGCCAATTATAAAGTTTTTTGAATAGTTTAGGGGTTTAAACCCTGAATAACTTTATGGCAAAAAACTCCGGTCAACCAAAAATGAAACACGAGCTGGGCTTGCTCGATGGTACTATGTTGGTAGCAGGCTCTATGATAGGGTCGGGTATATTTATTGTAAGCGCAGATATTATACGTAATGTAGGCTCAGCAGGTTGGCTAATTGCCATTTGGGTAATAACCGGTTTCATGACCTTAACTGCTGCATTAAGCTACGGTGAGCTAAGCGGGATGTATCCCAAAGCAGGCGGACAGTATGTTTACTTAAAGGAAGCCTACAATAAGCTCATTGCTTTTTTATATGGCTGGAGTTTCTTCGCGGTGATCCAAACGGGAACTATCGCCGCTGTAGGGGTGGCATTCTCTAAATTTACAGCATATATAATACACCCTTTTAGTGAAGAAAATATACTGTTTAAGCTTAAAACCGGGCTTGACGCAGCCGGGCACGACAAGTTTTTTACCATCAGCGCGGCGCAGGTGGTATCAATCATTTTGATCATTATACTCACGTTTGTAAATACCCGTGGTGTTAAAGGCGGTAAGCTGATACAAACCACTTTCACCATGACCAAGCTGATTAGTCTTTTTGGATTGATAGGTTTTGGGTTTTTGGCCTTCAAAGGCGATATATGGCATGCCAACTGGACAAATGCCTGGGATTTACATAACCTGAACAAGGATGGTACTATCACTAACTTAACTGTAGGTACCGCTTTGGGAGCTATTGCTGCCGCTATGGTAGGCTCCATCTTCAGCAGCGATGCCTGGAACAGTGTAACCTTTGTTGCCGGCGAAATGAAGAACCCAAAACGCGATGTGGCGCTCAGCATGATGTTCGGTACCATCATTGTTACAATTATTTATGTGCTGGCCAACGTGGTTTATACAGGTGTGCTTTCATTACATGAAATTTCTGTTGCCGATAAGGATAGGGTAGCCGTTGCTGCTTCGCACGTTATTTTTGGTAATATAGGTACTTACGTTATAGCGGTTATGATCATGATATCAACTTTTGGCTGTAACAATGGATTGATACTATCAGGTGCACGTGTTTATTATACTATGGCTAAGGATGGCCTGTTTTTTAAACGTACCAGTACACTGAATAAGTTTGGCGTACCACAGTTTGGCTTGTGGATACAATGTTTGGTAGCTTCATTACTATGTTTAAGTGGTCGTTATGGCGATCTGTTAGATATGATATCATTTGTAGTGGTAGTATTTTATGTATTAACCATATTAGGCATATTCATTTTAAGGGCTAAACACCCTAACGCCGAGCGCCCTTACAGGGCTATTGGCTACCCCGTTTTACCCGCATTGTATATTTTGATGGGCGTAGCCTTTTGCATATTGCTGTTTGCCTATAAACGCGATTTTGCATTATATGGCTTATTAATTGTACTTATCGGTATCCCTATATATTATATATCGCAACGGAACGTAAAGCATGAGGATGAAACGGTTACTGATAGTTAGTTTATTTATAATTAGCGGGCAGGTTTATGCCCAGGATCTTCAGCAAAAATTATCAGCAGCTTTTAACAGGTTACAGGCCGATAGCCAGTGCAATTATGCATCAGTATCATTAACCGTGCTTGATGCTAAAACCGGCGAACAGGTGTTTGCCGCCAATCCTAACATGGGACTGGCTACTGCATCAACCTTAAAAACCATTACCAGCATCACCGCGTTTTATGTTTTAGGTGCCGATTTTAAATACCAGACGCAGCTTGGTTATGTTGGTGATATAGCAGCCGACGGCACCCTGAACGGCGACGTAATTATTAAGGGTGCCGGCGACCCCACCCTGGGCAGCTGGCGGTATGAGCAAACCAAAGAAGCCCATGTACTGGCCTTAATGACCGATGCGTTGCAAAAAGCCGGTATTAAAAAAATTAAAGGCCGTATTATTGGCGACGACAGCATTTTCGGCACACAATCTATCCCCGAAGGGTGGATATGGCAGGATATAGGTAACTACTATGGCGCCGGAACATCGGGCTTGTGCTGGCGCGAGAACCAGTTTGATATTAAGCTGCGTACCGGTGTAGTGGGTAACCCCATCGGCGTATCGCGCACTGTACCTTTAATGCCATACCTCAGTTTTAAAAGCGAGCTGGTGAACGGCCCAAGCAATAGCGGCGATCATGCTTATGCCTTTTTACCTGTTGGCAGTACAATGATGTACCTTCGGGGCAGCTACGCCATTGATCAGGATAAAAAAAGCATATCCGCCGCTGTACCCGATGCCGCTTATGACGCCGCCCTGCGTTTGGCTGATACTTTAAAAAAATTAGGGATTACCACCAGCAACGGTCCGGAATCTGCCGCTACTTTGACAGCTAAGGGATTGCCCTTGCCACAAGCCACAAAAAGTTTAACCAGCATTCAGTCGCCGCCATTGAGCAGGATCATTTACTGGCTTAACCAAAAGAGCGTAAACCTGTATGCCGAGCAATTGCTTAAAACCATAGCCTGGAAACAAGGCCGTAAACCTACCACTGTAAACGGTGTTGAGGAGGTTCAGAAATTTTGGAAGGCCCGCGGCATCGATCCCAATACCATTAATACTTATGACGGCAGCGGCCTTTCGCCAGGCGACAGAGTAACCACCAATACTATGGCCAGAATCCTGCAATCGGCAAAAAAGGAAAGCTGGTTTGCTGATTTTTATGAAAGCCTGCCGGTGTATAATAACATGAAAATGAAAAGCGGTAGCATCAACAATGTGCTTTGTTATGCCGGTTTCCAAACTCGCAACGGCAGGGAACTTTGCTTCTCTATCATGGTGAACAACTTTAGCGGATCAAGCAGGGGCATTAAGGAAAAAATGTTCAGGGTGCTGGATGTGCTGAAGGCCCCCTAACCCCCTGAAGGGGGAACTTTTGACTTCCTCTCACATATTCTGTAAAACTTTGTAAGTTTATATGCCAGTATAAGTAGTTGATCATGAAAAAATTAAGCGTTGTAATAATCCTGCTGATGACGTCGGCCTTGTTTGCCTGCAAAGGGAATAAAGCCGGCAACGGCGCCGAAGCTGTAAAAAGTGTAAAGTTAAAATTCACTGAACTGGGCCGTGAAACCATCATTAGTATTGACTGTGATAAATTTGATTACTATTTCCCCGAAAGTAAAGTTAAAATCTTAACCCAACCCAAAGCTATTGACAGCTTAATGCACATACTGAATAACATGAAGATGGCAGAAGACGGCTATAAACCCGATGTAAGAGGTAAAATATATATCACCCATATCAATAACACTATTGATACACTATGCGTAGGTGTTAAAGTGCTGAATTATAAAAGCATTACTTACCAAACCCCACAGGATCTGCTTAGGTTTATACAGAAATAAAGATAGAAAGAAACCCGCGGTCGCTCGACTCTGGGTCACAATTGTTCGGAAGATTGTAATCGCAGTATATATTCCCTCCCTTGGGAGGGGTGAGGTGGATTGTGTAATGGCAGGGAGGGGTTTATACAAGCGATACAAACTGGCATGCTTACTAAACCCCTTCCTCCCCTTCCCCAGGGAAGGAATCGCACCGAGCCTAAGCGCTTTCCTTTTATTCTTCAAACAGAGCCGTGCGAGAGACTATTTATCTTGTTGCATCACCCCAATAAAAAGGGACAAATCAATCGATCTGCCCCTTTTTACAATATTATAAAAGCTAAAATTTAAGCGTAAGTAACGTTCAAAGTAATAGGTACGCTCAACGCTTTTGATATAATGCAATTGGCTTTGGCGCCCTCGGCAATTTCTTTAAATTGAGCTTCGCTTACACCGTCGATGGTTGCTCCTTTAAGTTCCAGGTGGATGCCTGTAACACTAAGGGCTACCATATCCAGATCTAATATAGCATCAGTGGTTAAGTCATTAGGAGTAAAACCTGCCTGGGTTAAAGCAGCGCCAACGGCCATGGTAAAGCAACCTGCATGTGCTGCGGCAAGCAACTCTTCGGGGTTGGTACCTATGCCATCGGCAAAACGGGTTTTAAATGAATACTGTGTTTTGTTTAATACAGTGCTTTGGGTGGTTATTTCTCCCTGACCTGCTTGTAATGTGCCATTCCAATGGGCATTTGCTGTACGTTTCATAAGTTTGGTTTTTGTGATGTTATTTGTTATTGTTGGTTAATAGTAAAGTTAGTGGTTTATAACAGCTGATAATCTCTTTATCATTTGTCTTTTCTCTAACTGTCCTTTATCTTTTCTCTAAAATTACCACTTCGCCCGTTCATATTGTACAGGCCAATTTATTTCGTGGCCCAGTTCGTGCGCGGCGCGTAGCGGAAAATGCGGGTCGCGTAACATTTCGCGGGCTAAAAATACAACATCGGCTTCACCTTCCTGTATAATTTCATTGGCCTGAAACGCTGTTGTTATTAAGCCCACCGCACCTGTAAGTATACCACTTTCTTTTTTAACTTTCTCTGCAAATTCAACTTGATAACCTGGTTTTAACGGTATCTTAGCATTGGCAACATTTCCGCCGCTTGAGCAATCAAGCAGGTCAACCCCTTTATCTTTCAATATTTTTGCCAGCGCTACAGAATCATCGGCGGTCCATCCACCTTCTGTCCACTCTGTTGCCGAAATACGTACAAACAAGGGATTTTCCACTGGCCAAACTTCCCGTACAGCCGCAACAACCTCCAGCATAAAACGTATGCGGTTCTCAAATGAGCCGCCGTATTCATCGGTACGTTTATTACTTACCGGCGAAAGAAACTCATGCAGCAAATAACCATGGGCGCCATGCAGCTCAATCACTTTAAACCCGGCAGCTATGGCCCTTTTTGCAGCAGCCTTAAAATCGGCCTTTATTTTTTCAATACCAGCTTTATCCAGTTCAAGCGGTGCTTCCTCATTTTCTCCGAACGGAATAGCGCTTGGGGCTAATGCCTTCCACCCGTTCTTTTGATCAGATGGTATTTGTTTACCACCATTCCAGGGTTCGGCATGGCTGGCTTTGCGGCCGGCATGTGCCAGTTGTACACCCGCAATGGTTCCGTGCGAGTGAATAAAATCCGTGATCTGCTTTAATTTGGGGATATGTTCGTCATGATAAATACCCAGGTCAGCAAAGGAAATGCGACCCTCGGCTGATACCGCGGTAGCTTCGGTAATAATTAACCCAGCTCCGCCAACCGCTTTACTACCCAGGTGTACCAGGTGCCAGTCGTTAGCAAAGCCATCTTCACTGGAATACTCGCACATTGGCGATACAGCGATGCGGTTTTTTAA
Organism: Mucilaginibacter sp. P4_E8; assembly: GCF_056401495.1. NCBI lineage: Bacteria > Pseudomonadati > Bacteroidota > Sphingobacteriia > Sphingobacteriales > Sphingobacteriaceae > Mucilaginibacter > Mucilaginibacter sp. P4_E8. Next base: position 100,813 of record NZ_JBFUJG010000010.1, on the reverse strand, counting down.
TTCAATGTTCTTTATTTTTAAAGGCGAAAATAGATGTGCCATAGTTTATTCTTTTTGTAAATATGGTAACTAACAGCGTTAACTACCTCACTGTTTTGTAAAACTTAAAGAAGCAAAAAGAAGCTGAAAGTCGAAGGCTAAAAGCACTATAAGTTCATAATAAAAGCTGAAAGCTCTGTATGTGCGTAATAAAAAGCTTTAAGCCTAATGCTTTCAGCTTTAAGTTTTAATGTATTCGCCCACGTTCATCTTCGTTACCGGTGTCGCGTTTTTCGGTGCTGGTTTCTTTACCAAAGCGATAGCTTAAGCCCAGTTGTACAAACCTGTTGAGCTGAAAGTTGGTGAACTTGCCGTTGATGCCATTCACCGTGGTACTTACCGCCGATGCACTGCTCCTGAATGCATCATTGAGGTTTAGGGTGATGTTCAGTTTCTTTTTCATGGCCAGGGCGGTAAAACCAACATCTAATTTGTAATAAGCATTTGAGCGGCCAATATGATCAACCTCGGGAAACTGGTACCAGAAATTCACTGCTGCAGCAAATGTTTTATCCGCATTAAAATACATGGTATTGTTGGTGGCCACATATGCACCATAACCACTTATGCTTTTAATATACGGGATATTGGAATGTGCATCGGTATGATAAAAAGTAAACTGGTTATTATTATCCAACCAGGGAAACAGGTGGAGCGATAAATTCTCGGAAATACCCACCCGGTAAGTTTTGATAAAATTTAACGGGATAGTATAAACCAGGTTGGTATCGGCGCTGGCTACGGTCACATTGTAAAAGCCATTATCGGTAATGTTTAAGAACAAGGCCGAGGTAAGCATGTTTTTGTATGTATGCGATAGCTCAAAATTGCTGTTATATTCAGGTTGCAGGAAGGGGTTCCCCTCGCCATAGCTATAAGCCGTGAATAGTGATTTAAAGGGGTTCAGATTCCAGAAGGTAGGGCGGTTGATTCTGCGGCCAAAGCTAAACGCGAAACCGTTAGCCGTATCAGCCTGATAAGATATTTGCGCGGACGGGAACAGCTTTAGATATTTATTGGTATTGGTTTGATTTAAGGTATAGGAAGTACCTTTGGTTTCGGTGTATTCGGCGCGTAAACCGGCCTGGTATTTCCATTTATCCTTTTCTTTATTGAGGTTTATGTACAACGATTGGGTGTTTTCAATATACCTGAACTCATTGCTCAGGTTGGTATTGTAAGTGAGTTTATCGTTGATATTCTTATCATAATAAAAAGCGTTGCTATAATTATTGATAAAACTAAGCTTGCCCCCGAAAGAGAATTTAGCGAATGGAGTAGGGATCTCCGCATCGGCTTTAAAGGTGTATACTTTAATAAGTTGCTTATTGGTATCAAAAAATCGGGTATTATTTTCGGGGATAACCTGTCCGCTGGGTAAATAGCTATTACTTTCAAAATCAGACCGGTCGTTGCGGTTATAATTAAAATAGTCGGCATTCAGGATTAGTTTTTTGCCTGTTGTATCAAAGTTGATGATCGCATGTGCATTGCCCGAATTACTGATGGCCACCGGATGGTAAGTGGCATAAGTTCTTAATGTAGAATCAAGGCCGCCGTTGCTGTTATAGATGGGATTATTCACATGGTCCGATCCATCGTAAACATTATTTCCGCCTAAATAGGAAATGCCTATGGTGGTTTTTGGACTAACTTTATAATCAACCCCGGCTATGATGTTAAAATTATGAAGGCGGTAATTGCCCGTATCGGTTTGCAGCCAACTTTGTTTAGGGTAAAAAACATCGGTTTCAAAGCCTTCCAGTTCGTGATCATGATCAATATTTACGCTGCTGTAGGCCGACCATTTGCCTGCATTATAATTGAGGTTGGCGCTGCCGCTGGCCAGCCAGTAATTGCTGGTACCAAAAACGTTGGCCGGGCTGTGCAGCCACTGCTTGTCGCTCAATTGTACATTGCCCGAAAAACCTTGTTTACTGCTATGTTTGGTAGTGATGTTTATTAAGCCGGCATTCCCATCGGCATCGTAGTTGGCAGATGGGTTTTTGATCAGCTCTATTTTGGAGACCTGATTGGCCGACAGCGACTTTAAATACCTAACCAGATCAGTGCCCGCGAGCTGAACAATGCGGTCGTTAACCATCACCTTCACCGCGCCTTTGCCCACTATACTGATCTCGTCTCCATTTACCTTTATGCCCGGAACCTTGCTAATAGCTGTAAGGGCGTCACTGCCTGTAGCCGTAATGCTGGCAGATACGTTGTAGACCAGTTTTTCCTGGTTGTTTTCGATAGTGGCTTTATTTGCTGTAACCACTACCTCGTTCAATTGGGTGCTTGATGCCTGCAGGCTGATGTTTACGATAGTGTCTTTGGTAATGGAAAGCAGGGATTGGTATTTTTCGTAGCCGGTAAATGCAACTGTGAGTTGGTATTGGCCGCTATGCAGGTAATTAAAAGTAAAGCCACCCGCTTCATCAGTTTGCAGGGATTGATTTTTATTGTTGTTGATGTTGAGCAGACTTACCCCGGCATAAGCTAAAGCGTGTTTTGATGCATCATTTACCGTTCCGGTAAGTTTTATTTGCGCTGACAGGCCACTGTGAATTACAGCGAAAAGTATTAAGGTAGAAACAAATTTCAAATTATAACAGGCTTAAAAATTTGTTAATGATAAGTAAAGATATGGCAAATAGGAAATTGTGAAGAGAGATTATCTGATTTAGATGACCGAAACTATTCAGATGTTTTATTAAGCCATATTAAACCATCCTGTATACGTCAATATAATATCCTTTTACCTTTAAACCACATATAACTGTAAAACAATACTTAGATTCGGGATGTTAAGGCTGATTTGTAAATAACCCTTTAAACTAACCTTAATTTGACTACATACACAACCCTCATTATACTCAGCGGACTGGTGATTTTTTCATACCTGTTTGATCTGCTGGCTGGTAAAACTAAAATCCCTTCGGTTATTTTATTGTTGCTGCTGGGCATTGGCTTAAAGCAAGTGGTCGACTATTTTGGTATGCCCATGTTTAACGTTTCGTTAATACTGCCTACACTGGGTACACTTGGTTTAATACTCATCGTATTTGAAGGTGCGCTTGAGTTGCGGTATAACAGCAATAAAAACGCCGTTATTAAAAAGGCATTTTTATCGGCACTAAGCATCATGTTGATTAGCGCGTTTGCCATCACCTTTATTATATATTACCTCACCGGCGAGAGTTTTTACAAGTGTTTTGTAAACGCTATCCCTTACTGTGTGGTGAGTTCGGCCATAGCTATCCCATCAGCATCTAACCTGATCAAAAGTAAAAAGGAGTTTATTATTTATGAGTCTTCGTTTTCGGATATCCTTACGGTAGTGCTGTTTAATTTTATTGTGAGGAACCCGCAAATTGATGTGGTGTCATTTGCCAAGTTAGGGGGCGAGCTGGGCGGCATTATACTGGTAGCCATTATATCGTGTTTACTGCTGCTTTATGTAATAGGGCGCTTAAAACATCATATCAAATCATTCCTTATTATATCGTTGCTGATATTGGTTTATTCCATTGGCCAGTCATACCATTTATCGGCATTGATCATTGTGCTGGCGCTGGGACTATTCCTTAACAATGCCAACCAGATCCATTTGGCCTGGTTCAGGAAATGGTTTATATATCCAACCTTTCAGCATGATATTAAGCAGCTGCACCAGCTTTCGGCCGAAAGCGCTTTTTTAATGCGCACTTTCTTTTTTATTGTTTTTGGGTACACCATGAATATAGGTGAGCTTAATGATATCCCTGTTTTGTTAGGTGCCGGAGCCATTTTGCTATCTATTTATATAGTGCGGTTTTTATACATTAAACTGGCCTCAAAAACCGATCTGATGCCTGAGCTGGTTATTGTTCCTCGCGGATTGATCAATGTATTGCTATATTATAACCTGCCACCCAATTTAAGGATTCCCCAGGTTGGTGCCAGCTTACTGTTTGTAGTAGTGTTGGGGACAAGTATTATCATGAGCCTGGGTTTGTTAGTAACCAAACGACATGTAGCCAGCCACAATCAGGAATTTCAGGATGTTTGATAAATATATATTGCAACAATGACCATTACTACACGCCTCGCCACATTTAATGATATACCGGTATTACAGCAATTGATCGAATTATCGGTTCGTGGATTGAGTACTGATTATAATACACCTAACCAGATTGAAAGCGCCATCAAATATATTTTTGGTGTAGACACGCAGCTCCTTATTGACGGTACCTATTATGTAGCCGAGATTGACGGGATAATAGTTGGCTGCGGCGGTTGGAGCAAGCGCAATACCCTTTACGGCGGCGATCAGCATAAAGCGGTAGAAGACCCATTGCTTAACCCTGAACATGATGCCGCAAGGATCCGTGCTTTTTTTGTTCATCCTGATTATGCAAGGCGGGGCATAGGTCGGCACATTATTTCGGTATGTGAGAACGCGGCGCAAAGTAATGGATTTAAAAGCTTTCAGTTGGGTGCCACGCTACCCGGCGTACCACTTTACAAGGCTATGGGTTACCATGCGGTTGAGCATATAACCCAGCCTATGCCTAATGGCGAGATACTGCCTATTGTTAAGATGTACAAGGTTTTATAGTACAGCAATAAGCCTATATTTACGCATACAAACAGGCTAAACAGAGCAAGTTCCGGGTTTTATAGCGTGTGGTATCACCCTACATTTGTAGTGTAATAATTAATAAATAACATTATGAACACACAAGAAAAAATCAATTACAATCGTATTGCCGAGGCAATCAATTATATAAAGCTGAATTTTAAAAATCAACCTAATTTGGATGATGTGGCTGAAAAGGTGCATTTAAGCCCTTTCCACTTTCAGCGTTTATTTACCGACTGGGCAGGTATCAGTCCCAAAAAATTCTTACAATACCTGAGTCTTGATTACGCCAAAAGCATTTTGAAGGATAAACAAGCCACCTTGTTTGATACCGCTTTTGAAACAGGTCTGTCAGGTACCGGACGTTTACATGATCTGTTTATCAATATTGAGGGTATGACCCCTGCCGAATATAAGAACGGCGGTAAGGAGCTTGATATTAATTACAGCTTTGCCGAAACCCCTTTTGGAAACATCATTGTAGCATCAACCCCTAAAGGTATTTGCTACATGGCTTTTGCCGATGACAGGGAAGAGGCGTTTGATCAGTTGTTGCAACAATTCCCCAATGCATCTTATACACAGGTAGTGGATGTAACCCAGCAGGATGCCCTGTTTATATTTAAAAAGGATTGGTCGGAGTTATCAAACATCAAACTGCACTTAAAAGGCACTAACTTTCAGCTTAAAGTATGGGAAACCTTGTTGAAAATACCAATGGGTGGTTTAAGCACCTATTCAGATATTTCGCAGCAGATAAAATCACCGGGCGCCAGCAGGGCGGTGGGTAGCGCGGTAGGGGCCAACCCTGTAGCATTTTTGATCCCATGTCACCGGGTTATTAAATCAACAGGCGAAACTGGTCAGTACCACTGGGGTTCAACCCGTAAATCGGCTATGATTGGCTGGGAAGCGGCTATAGTAAATAATTAAGCTATTAAATTGCTCAATATATAACCATGTCATTTCGACGAACCAAAGAGCCATTTCGCGTTGCGTGAGGATAAATCTTGTACAATTGGCAAAACCGCCGTTCTCTTGTACAAGATTTCTCCTCGCCCCTTACGCTCAAACCCTGGCAGGTTCGTCGAAATGACATCATTTTAAATTCAATCCTTTAGCATCAGAATAATGGAGATCAAAGAAAGAATAAACCAGCTAAACTGGGCCGATATTTCGTCCGGTATGGATAGCAGGGGATATGCCCAAATTAAAAACGTATTAACAAACGATGAGTGCGATAGCCTGACAGTCCAATATACTAACGATCAGCTATACCGTAAAACCATAGTGATGGAGCGTCATCATTATGGCAAGGGGGAGTATAAATATTTTAAATACCCCCTGCCTGCACTCGTTCAGCAATTGCGCGAAAGTGTTTATCCCCGACTTGCACCAATTGCCAACAACTGGATGCAGCTTTTAAATAAAGAGCAGCGCTTTCCAGATACCCTGGATGAACTGTTGCAACATTGCCATGAGCAGGAACAATTAAGACCGACGCCTTTGATATTGCAATATGCCAAAGGTGGTTACAATGCCATGCATCAAGACCTTTATGGCGAAGTATTTTTCCCGATGCAGCTGGTGTTTGTTTTAGATGAACCGGGTGTTGATTATGATGGCGGTGAATTTATACTGATAGAGCAAAAACCGAGAGAGCAATCGAGGGCCATGGTATTAAAACCCGCAAAGGGCGATATGCTGTTGTTTACCACCAGTTACCGACCTGCAAAAGGCAGCAAGGGCTATCGCCGCGTGAACATGAAACACGGTATCGGTGAAATTACTGAGGGTAAACGCCGCAGTATGGGCATTATTTTTCACGACGCCAAATGATCTCGTCATTGTGAGGAACGAAGCAATTAGCCCCTCCCAACCCTCCCCGGAAGGGAGGGCTTAAAAATAAAAGTCTCCCCTACCGGGGGAGATTTAGAGGAGGCTTCCACAATGACGTGTTTTATATAAGCTGCTTCTTTAACATATTAAATCCTTTGCTTATTGCGTTATATCACAAGACCCGGATAACACTTATCATCATGCTTAAAAAAATAGCCTTAATAGTATTTATATTGATCGCAGGCAAGGTGGCTCATGCCCAAACAGCCAGTGAGGTGTATGATAAATACGCGGATTTTAATTTGGCGCTGTTACAAAACGAGCACGATAAAGCGCTTGATTTGGGCGAACAAATATTGCCAGATTCAGCCAAACTACCCCAAAAAGCACGCGTCAGTTTTTATAATGGTATAGCAAAACTTTATGAGGATGATAGTCAAAGCATAAAGGCCATAGCCTATTATAACCGGGTAGTTGCTGCCGAACCCAATTATTATGTGGCTCATCGTGCCCTGGGTTATTTATATATAAAAGACATTTCGGGTAAACCGGCTGATCAGGTTGTTGTTGATGCTGCCTATATCATTAAGATCAAAAAAGCCTTGCCACATTTAGAAAAAGCCCAGGCCTGCGACCCAAGTGATGATACACTGGCCCTGATCAAATTACTCTACAGAAACATCAAAGACGAAAGGGGCCTGAACACCTTGCCTGCCCGGCTTAATGAGTTAAAGAAAAATTGCATTGATATCCTGAGCGATCAATAGGTATCATTTGCATATCTGTCTATTTCTGCCTGAAACTATCGCCTATAAACTCCAATGCGTCGGTAATGCCGGTGCGCCAGTAGGTCCAGGTATGGGCGCCATCACGGATCCTGAATTCATGCGGTACCTTCTTTTCGGCAAGTGCAATGTGCAACAGGGAATTGCCTTTACTCAGGGCATCATCATCGCCACAGTCAATCCAGTAACGTACCGTTTTAAGTTCATCAGTAGTTTTGCTTTGTACCAGGCCAAGTATCGAATTGTTTTTCCAGGTGGCATTTAAACGTTCACTTCCTTTCAAATCAGGACCAAATACTTTGCTGTATACTTCGGCCCAACGAGTATCTGTTATCGCCATAAAATCATCATCACTACGTACAGCCGCGCTCAATGCCGCTGCTGCCGAGAACACCTCAGGATGTTTTAAGCTGTATACCAGTGTACCAAAACCACCCATGGAAAGCCCGGCTACCGCACGGTATTTCTTGCTGGCTTTGATACGGTATTCTCTTTCAACACCGGGCATAAACTCCTTAAAAAAGAAATCCTCGTAGTTTTGTTTACCATCATATGAATTGATGTAGAAGGTTGACCCCGCATCGGGCATAACGATGATCATGGGCGGGATCTTACCCTCGGCAATAGCTTTATCAGCATAGCGGTTAACTTCGCCAAACTGTAACCAGCCGGTGTGGTCATCACCATAGCCATGTAACAGGTACACCACCGGGTAACTGCGGTTTGATGTTTCATAATCAGCCGGCAGGTATATGGCGTATTTTACATTGCGTTTTAAAATATCACTTTTTATGTTTTGTTCTTCTATCACCTTACCGGCAGGTTGTGCAAAAGCAGTGCCAGCCGAAATAAGCAAACAAAACAGTATCAATTTTTTTAACGTATTCATAGGTTATAGGTATCAGTTGGTAGTATCAAAACAGCATATTTTATATCATCTGCACATCTGAAACGGCGTAGCCCTCTTGAACACCGTTGAAAACAAATAATGGTGAAAAATTTACACATCCGCACATCTATCTATTTTTGTCTGAAACTATCGCCAATAAATTGCAGGGCATCGGTGATGCCTGTGCGCCAGTAGGTCCAGGTGTGGGCACCATCACGCGTCCTGAACTCGTGGGGTACCTTTTTCTCGGTAAGGGCAATGTGCAGCAGGCAATTTCCTTTGGTTAAAAAATCATCGTCACCACAATCTATCCAGTAACGTACCCCGCTTAATTGTTCGGTGGTTTTATTCTGTACCAGATCCAAAACCGAATTGGCCTGCCATGCCTTGTTCAGGCGGTCCTTACCCTTAAGCCCGCGACCGTATAACTGACCAAATACATTTTCCCAATTGTCGTCCGCCATTCCAACCATTTGATCGTCAGGTAATACAGCCGCGCTTAAAGCTGCCGCTGCAGAAAACAATTGCGGGTATTTAATAGAATAAATCAGCGTACCATAACCACCCATGGATAGGCCGGCAACACCGCGGTATTTTTTCTCGGTTTTAACGCGATAGGCTTTTTCTATATGCGGCATAAATTCCTTGATAAAAAAATCCTCATATTTTTCCTTACCATCATAGGAGTTTATATACCAGCTCGAATCAGCGTTGGGCATTACAATGATCATAGGGGGAATGGTGCCATCGGCAATAGCCTTATCAGCATAGCGGTTTATCTCTCCAAATTGTAGCCATCCTGTATTATCATCAGTATATCCATGCAATAAGTAAACCACGGGATAGGTGCGGTTTGCTGTTTCATAATCGGCAGGCAGATAAATGGTAAACTTTACGTTGCGCTTTAAAACGCTGCTTTTAACGGTTTGTTCTTCTATCACTTTGCCTTGTTGTTGTGCAAATGCAGTACTAACACACAGCATAAAGCAAAACAGCAGAGATTTTTGAAGGATATTCATACAACAGGCGGTTTAGTTTTGGTTGATGGAAATTTAAGTAATTTTTGGTGTTACCCAAACATTTGCTAAAAATTAAGCGCTTTACCCTGTTCAGGATATAGGAGGTTTAATTGCAGTTTGTTAGCGGTTTTAAGCTGGGTTTTAATTTTAATAATGCTATTTACAGGTGGTTTAAGATGGGTAACTACTACATTTAAGCCTTTTAATTCATCCGCGCCGGTTAGGGTGGCCAGTTTATCCATCTCGGCCATGAGCCAGTGCGGTGTTAAATGGCCAAAAAGCGTTTTATCGGGCTGCTCATTTGGGAACGATACCTCAATTAAAACAGCCCTTAGCTTTTTGCTTTTTATTAATGGTGCAATAGCCTGCCACAAGTTTTGCAGGTTATTACTTTTTTCAATAGCATCTGGCCCGGTATCGCCTAAATACAAAATATAGTCACCATTGCTTTGCACTAAAAAAGCTGTGCTGGTGAGGTTAGAATGACTCAGTGGAAATGCCTGCACTTTAAGATCGGTATTTTCAATGGCGGTTTCGGTATCTGGTGCAAGTATTTGATAATGATATTTTTTTAAAGCGGGGGCCTCACCCTGGTCCGCAAAATTGGCCCAGCTTTCCCAGGTAAAATAGTGGGTTTTTATAGTCTCAATAGTACCCTGCAGGCCAAAGATGTTTTTGGTACTGTCTTCGGGCGAATTGATAATGAGTCCTGCGATATGATCAAGATGGGCATGTGATATAAAATAGCCCTTGATGTATTGTTTTAAAACTTTATCGCCAGGTATGCTAAATACCTTATTGGCTACTGCTTTTTGAATACCATAATGCAGGGTGCCGGCATCAAGGCATATATATTTATCGCTACCAGCAGGGGCAAGCATATAGGCCGATAAGTTACTTTCATCAATACCTCCCAGCACACCTAAAGGCACTAATCTGAAGGCATTACTATTTTTAGATTGAGCCAGTGCCAAAAAAGGCAATAAAATATATAAAATGATCAGGATGGCTTGTTTACGGTACATTTTCGGTAGATTTTCAATTGCCAGGCTTTGCAACCTATACGCTACTAAATTAATGATATACCTAACAATCAAGCAAACTAATCAGTACGATATTTTAAAAATGATAACGTGTTTTAAGACAACGGGCACAAAAGAATTTTTTCATTGGGAGCCAAAAGAATACTGTTTTGATAACTTTGCCTCGTTTACGCCGGATAGTTAGGATTTCTCTACATTTTTTACACCTGTAAACAGGGGGGGAAGGGGGAGTAACAAGTTGCATTAGTTTAGGGGGTATTAATACGATACAAACCTAAAAAGAAAAGCCCAAATTTTTAAGATCAACTTGTTACATGTTTGTAATTTTTTTGTTAAAAACTATCATTCTGTTTTCATTTCGGCTGCGGCAGCTTTCTTGTATTCGTAATCACCGCCCAGCAGGTATCCCCATGGTTTTAAGCTTTCAATCCGATCAAATATGATCTTGAAAATAGCAATAACCGGTATGGATAAAAACATGCCCGAAAGACCCCATATCATTTCGCCTAAAATAATGCCTATAAATGATATCAGCGCGTTAAGCCTTACTTTTGAACCTACTATAGTTGGCAACAAAAAGTTGGCATCAATGGCGTGTATGCCCACCACACTAATAATCACAATTACCGTATCCTTAACGTTGCCGGTTGCAAACGTTATAACTGCGCTAAGCAGCAGGGCGGTGAAAATACCTATGTAAGGGATAATGTTAAACAGACCCACAATAATGCCCAGCAATGCTGCATATTTTATGCCTATCAGTAAAAAAACACTGATCGCAACCGCGGCTACAATTACCATCTCTAAAAGTAAGCCCAGTATGTATTGCCTTAATATAGATTGAATATTCTCTACAATATCCATTACCACGTGCGAGTTTTCGTCGCGAAAAACCCAGATAATGAAACGCAGTAATAAACGCCTGTAAAGCAGGGTGAAAAAGGTAAATATCATGATGAACACATAGAAGAGCATCAATGATGAAATAGCCCCAAAGGTTGTACCTAAAACCTCCGTTCCGGATGCCATGATCTTATGCGCTGTTCTGTCAACATACGATAGTTGACTTTCGGCATTGATATGAAAAGTGCTTTGTATCCAATCCTGGAGATTTTGAAGCGACTGTTTTACCTGGGTTTGCAGCATTGGCCAATCATCGGTCACTTTTGATATTTGCGAACCTACCAGGTATAATATTCCAAAAACAACCCCCACCAGTAAAAGGATGGATACCAGTGATGACATGCTGCGTGGAAGACGGCATTTTTGTTCTAAAAAATCAGAAACCGGCAATAAAAGTATGGCAAATATAAATCCGAATATCATTGGATCGAGCAGTTCTTTACCAATAACGATCAGGTATCCAAGTGCCAAAAAACCTATTAATGTTAATGCAAGTCGTTCGTAAAAGGGAGCTATCAATTTTTTTGCAGACATATTTGATCTGGTTCAGCGTTTTTTTTAGTTGGTAACACTTATCAGTGTTGGATGTTTGAAGGTAAGCAATAATTGGGTACAATAATTTATCCTTTTATTTTTTTATTGTTTTGAAGTGTGCCTTATGCCGATCATGCTACAGTTATTGGGACATTGAAAAAGCCGCTCAGACCATATTTTGGCAGATATTTTGCATGAGTTAATATTATCTACTTAAAACTAAAACTATGGCAAAGTATTCAAAAAAAGCAGGTGAAAAAGTTGAAAAAACCATGCACGAAATGAAAGAGGGTAAACTTAAAAGCGGTAGTGGTAAAAAGGTAACCAGCAAAAAACAGGCTGTAGCTATTGGCTTATCAGAAGCTCGTAAAGAAGGTGCCAAAGTGCCTAAAAAGAAAGGTTAATAGTTTTAACACTTGTTTAAAATAATTTCTGTCATTCTGAGCATAGCGAAGAATCTATTTCGAGAGCAGATTTTTTACTTCGTTCAAGAGGGAGCTCTTCATTATGTTACCCATGATATGTTTCGATACACAATTAATAAATATGTCATTGCGAGCGTAGCGTGGCAATCTCATAGGACAAGTAGCAAACTTTGCTTATACAACCTGCATGATGAGATTGCAGCGCTACGCTCGCAATGACACCGTACTACAAGGATCAATTTTGTTGTTTGCTCTATAAATAAATTTATTTAGTAAACGCATCCATGATATCCATCAGCACTATAGCTTCTTCAATAGTGCAGGGATTGGGACCTTCGTTTTTAAAATAGGCAACTATTTTTTCGATCATCGGTTGCTGTATATGCTGGGGATGCTGAAAGGTTATCGTTTCCTCTTCAGTATCAGTTTTCCAACTTACATAATTACCAAAAAACGGAAACGTGATCTTTCCTTCGGCCCCGATGATTTCGCAGGTATCTGTTGTAAGGCTTTCGGCTACGTTAAAACACCAGGAGCCATTAACTACTACGTTGTTTTTAAACAATATTTGCCCGCAAACATGGTCGTCGGCAGGGGTGGCGTTTGATTGATTAAGGGAAAAACCATGATACTTTTCGGGTTCGCCAAAATAAAATAGCATTAAATCGAGCTGATGAGGGGCAAGGTCATGAAAATAACCTCCTCCTGATAGTTCGGGCTGTAGGCGCCAGTTAGTTTCTACCTTGGCTATCAGGGCCGGTTTACGGCTTTGCCACATCCTGATCTGCACCGTACGAATTTCACCGATCTTTTGTTTATCTATAAGGGCCTTAATAGCCAAAAACATAGGCACAGCACGGCGGTAATGGGCAACCGTTAGTTTGGAGCTGCCCTGTTTTACGGCTTCGGCCATGGCACGGGCCTCGGCAGCATTCCGGGTAACCGGTTTTTCTACATATACATTCAGCCCCTTTTTTAAAGCAGCCAAAGCATATTCCAGATGCGATGAGGGTGGTGTAGCGATGTAGATGGCGTTTACACCTGCTTCATCCATCAGTGTATCGGCGTCATTATACCATTTGCTTACCTGGTGCCTTTGGGCATAGTCGGCAGCTTTGGCTGCGTCGCGGCGCATCACTGCAATGAGGTCACTATCGGCTATTTTTTTGAATGCCGGACCGCTTTTATTTTCGGTTACATCGCCGCAACCAATTATGCCCCAATTGATGGTAGCCATTTTATTGAATTTTAAATTATTAAAAGTTCATGATCCAACTCACCCCGACATCGCTAAGCTTTTCTCCCCTCTCTTCGCCGAAGGCGAAGAGAGGGGAGAAAAGCTTTTCCAACTTGCAGTCATTAAAGAGGAGTGCAAGTTAGATTCCCCCTTTAGGGGGTTAGGGAGCCAATATCGTTTCAATCTGACCTAATTCATCAGCAGAGAATTTGATATTATCTAATGCTTTTAATGAATCGGCCAGTTGCTCGGTACGGCTTGCACCAATTAAAACAGAAGTTACCCTATCATCCTTAAGCAACCAGGCCAGCGCCATCTGGGCCAGTGTTTGGCCGCGTTTGATAGCCAGGTCATTCAGTTGTTTTATCTGGCTTAATGTTTCTTCGGTTATCTGGCTTTTTTGCAGGAAACCGGTTGATTTTGCAGCTCTTGAATCTTCAGGAATACCGTGCAGGTATTTATCGGTCAATAACCCTTGTGCCAATGGCGAAAACGGGATACAGCCTACACCTTCGTTACCCAGTACATCCATCAAGCCCTCTTCCGGATCGCGTACAAACATGGAGTATTTTGGTTGATGAATAAGGCAAGGTGTACCCAGCTCTTTTAAAATGGCGATAGCTTTCGCGGCTTCTTCGGCAGGGTAGTTGGAGATACCCGCGTATAAAGCTTTACCCTGACGAACAATTAAGTCAAGCGCAGCCATGGTTTCTTCCAGTGGTGTTTCAGGATCCGGCCGGTGGTGATAAAATATATCCACATAATCAAGGTCCATGCGTTTAAGGCTTTGATCTAAGCTGGCAACCAGGTATTTTTTGGATCCCCAATCGCCATAAGGCCCATCCCACATGGTATAACCGGCTTTGCTCGATATGATCATCTCATCACGGTAGCCACGAAAATCTTCCTTTAAAATACGACCAAAATTCTCTTCGGCCGAGCCTGGAGGCGGACCATAGTTGTTAGCAAGGTCAAAGTGTGTAATACCGCTGTCAAAAGCCAGATGTAAAATTTTCCGGTAATTTTCGGTAACATCCACATGCCCGAAATTGTGCCACAAACCCAGTGAAATAGCCGGAAGTTTAATGCCGCTATTGCCACAGCGGCGGTATTGCATTTTTTGATATCTGTCTGCTGAAGGTACGTAAGTCATAGAAAAATGTGAGGATTATGTTGTTTTTAAGAGAAGTAAAAATAGAATTTTATATAGATAACGTAAGTAAATATTTTGTTATGCAAAAAGCATTAGGGCATGGCTTCAACATGGTTTACCAGCATTTGCTCTTTAGCCCAATCCCTTAGTAATGATAAAAAGGGCAGCAGTTCTTTGCCCGTATCAGTAAGGGTGTATTCAACTTTAGGTGGTACTTCGATATAAACTTTGCGGCTTATCAACCCGTCATCTTCCAGTTCTCTTAATGCCTGGGTAAGCATTTTTGAGGTTACCCCGGTCACGGTTTTGCGCAGCTCTCCGTAGCGTAAAGTGCCGGCCCTGAGGCGCCATAGTATACGGCCCTTATATTTACCGCCAATACGCTGAAATGCATAGTCAATTCCGCATTTAGGTAGCTGTCTTTTCACTTTTTTATTCATTAATTAAAAATAAAACAACTGATTTACAGATTGGTAACTTATTTGTAAGCAGGCTACTTTTTTGTGCCTACTTGATAAAGGTACGCAGCAAATATAACTTTGATACATGAAAAGTACCCTGCTATTAATATTTTCTGTTTTTAACAGTTATTTTGCCTTCGCGCAAAAAAATGAAGTCAAAACATCAAATTCTACACCGGCAACCATTGCCGGAACGTTTTCGTTAGTTGCTGTAGATAATGTACTTGCAGATGGCAGCAGGGTACATCTTTATGGAGATGACCCTCAGGGGATACTTATTTTGGATATTAAAGGTCGTTATTCACTGCAGATATTTAGCCAGGGACGCCCCAGGTTTGCCGCCAGTGATAAAAGTAAAGGCACCGATGAAGAGAACCGTGCAGCAGTAAAGGGCAGCAATGCACATTTTGGAACCTATAGTATTGACAGATCAGCAGGTGCAATCACATTCTACATTGATCATGCTTCTTTCCCTAATTGGGAAGGTACACAGCAAAAGCGCCCCTTTACCTTTATTGGCAATGTTTTTAAATATACTGTACCGGCGCCAACTACCGGAGGAGCTGTAACCGGAGAAGTAGCATGGAAGCGGATGGATTGAAGTTATCTGAATCTGAATTTTCTGAATTTTAGAATTCACAGAATTGAAAAAGCTATTTTGATTAATAATTTGAATTCTAAAATTAAGGTTCAGATAGCTTCAGCCACAACAAAAGTGCTGCCCCCAACAAAAACGAGATCATTATTTCCAGCGTTTTGCTGTGCTGATTGTAAGGCTTGTTTTACGGATGGATAAGCACCACCATGCAGACCAAAGCTTTCGGCTTTAAGCTTTAAGCTTTCTGCATCCAGCCCTCTGGGGATATCTGGTTTGCAAAAATAATAGGTGGCATCATTTGGCAGCATGGTCAAAACTTTAGTAATATCCTTATCATTCACCATACCTATTACAAAATGCAAATGATGGTAATCAATAGCAGCAATATTTTTAACCACCTCCTGTAAACCATCCGGGTTGTGCCCGGTATCGCAAATGGTTAGCGGCTGGGTGCTTAATACTTCCCACCGGCCATGCAAGCCGGTCAGGTTTTTTACCTGTTGTAAAGCGGTTGCAATGTGATCATCAGTTATCGTAAAACCCTGAGTACGTAATTCCTCCACTGCAGCTAAAACTGTTTTCACATTTTTAAGCTGGTAAGTGCCGGTGAGGTCAAGTTTTAAGTTCAGTGGCGGGTTGTGAGTGGCGAGTAGTGAGTTTCTTTGAATACTTAAATCAACATGCTCAAATGTTTTTGACTTTTGACTTTCGACTTCTGACTTACCTTCAACGGTCCATTCGTCTGATGCAAATGTAATGTTGCTGTTTTCCTGTTGTGCTTTATCAACAAAAACCTGCGCAATTTCCGGCTGATGTTCGCCCACTATGACAGGGATGCCGGGTTTAATGATGCCGGCCTTTTCGCCCGCTATCAGTTGCAGGGTGTTGCCCAGCATATTCATGTGGTCCCAGCCTATGTTGGTAATTACCGAAAGGAGCGGGGTGATAACGTTGGTAGAATCAAGCCTGCCGCCCAGGCCTACTTCAACAATGGCTATATCAATCTTTTCCTTTGCAAAAACATCAAAGGCAAGGGCTACTGTCATTTCAAAAAAAGATGGGGCAATCTCATCAAAATCGGTATGGTGATCTGCCACAAAATCAATAACGGTTTGTTCGCTGATCATTTGCCCGTTTACACGGATGCGCTCCCTGAAATCTTTTAAATGCGGCGATGTGTATAGTCCGGTTTTATAACCTGCTGTTTGTAAAATGGCAGCCAGCATGTGCGAGGTAGAACCTTTGCCATTAGTACCCGCAATGTGTACGCTTTTAAATTGATATTGCGGATTGCCCAGGCGTTTGCAAAGTTCAAGCGTATTGGTCAAATCCTTTTTAAAAGCCGACGCGCCATCGCGCGTAAACATGGGGAGTTGGGTATACAGGTATTGGATGGTAGTGTTGTAGTCCATAGATCATTATTGATGGTTCATGGTAATAAAATGAACCATCCAGTTGACAAAGGTAGTATGGATGTGTTATAATGAAACACTGATGAATGTAATATTCTTTGGCGGGTTATTAATTATATGTACGTACCAATTCACGCCGGCCGGTCGGCAGGATAACCGTATTTATTCCGAAAAGACTTTCTTTCATTGGTGAAATCCCACCATTTTTGGGTACTACCAGGATGATTGGCATAATGTACCACCAGCCGGAATTGATCTTCTACACAGGGATCAATGCGGCAGCCTATCGCTTTTTCGTAATCATTCAGTAATTCTGATCCTGTTTTATCCTTGAGCGAAGTCAGGTTATAATATCCTAACAGCATCAAGTCATGAGCAAAGCGGATGCCTACAGATGGGATGCTTTGAAATTCAAACAGAGCTTGAAGTGTTTTTGCTCTCTGTGGACCGGCATTTAAAACGGTTGCTATTTCGTCGATGGCATAGTTTGCAACGCTTTTTTGCGTAGTACCTTTAGCCTTCAATAACTGTTTTTCAGCAGGAGTAAACTCAAAATCGATATTTTTTTTGACAGCTATCATTTCTGAAAACTAAAAATCAAGCACTAATTTACTTTGAATACAAATACTACTGTACCAACCTGTGTATCTGGCGCTGAGTCAAGGGCGTTAAGTTTGGAATGAAGTACGGCATCTTCGCATTTTTGCAATAAGGCTGCATCAGATATGGTAGTGCCACGGGC
Organism: Mucilaginibacter sp. P4_E8; assembly: GCF_056401495.1. Classification (NCBI taxonomy): domain Bacteria; kingdom Pseudomonadati; phylum Bacteroidota; class Sphingobacteriia; order Sphingobacteriales; family Sphingobacteriaceae; genus Mucilaginibacter; species Mucilaginibacter sp. P4_E8. The sequence continues at coordinate 83,107 of NZ_JBFUJG010000010.1, read as the reverse complement.
GCCTGCACGGGCGTAAACCACGTTGCCATTTTTGTCTACACGTATATCAACCATGATTTTACCGCTTTGCCTGTTATCATCAGTTACAGCCGGGCGACTCACAAAATTACGCTGATTCATGTTCAAATTACCACCATTGCCTGATCCCGTACCATTATAATTGTTGGTGAGCGTTGTTCCGGTTGGTTTACCCTGGTTACCTGGGGTATTTCCTGTTCCATCACCTTCGCCGGTGCCGGTAGTGGCCTTGCCCTTATACAGGGCATTTTGGTTCACTGTAGGTTTGGCCGGTGTTTTAGTGGGTTGTGCAGCGGCTACAGTGTTGGTTGGTTTTTTAGTAGGCGCAGCAACTTCGGCGGCATCCTCTGTGTTTTGAGTTACTACAGCTTTATCACTGCTTTCGGGTGTTGGTTTATCTTCGCTCGGCTTTTCGGGAGTTACCTTATCGGGTTTGGTTTTATTTGCTTTTTCGGCTACCGAGGGCTCTTCGGTACTCATGTAGTCGCTACCCATGCCCTCATCAACCGTTCCGTAATTTACCAGTATGCCCCCGGTTCCATCTTCGGTTTTAGGCGGATTTTTAAACACAATAAAATAACAAGCCGCTATTAACACAGCCATAATAATGGCTGTTGCCAAAAACGCTTTTGGATAGTTATTTTCTTCCCTGTAATCCATTTTTTGTTCCGCGGTTCGTGTTGTCAGGTTCGTGTTTCGCGATTGAAGTAATAATCATTTAATTACCGGAACCCCGAATCTCTCAACCCGCAACAAAAATATCTACTTCGGTTCCGTTGCCAAAACCAGTTTTATGTTTAATTTTTGTGCTATATCCATTACCTGTACCACATCCTGTATGGCTACTGTTTTATCAACATATAAAACTATCGTCAATTCTGTTGCCAAAGTTTTATAACCCGACAATGTGGCTTGCAGCGCATCTACCGGTACTTCCTTTTTATCAACGTAATACCGCAGATCTTTGGTTACTGATACCGTAATTGTTTTTTTTGATACCGATTGCCCGCTTGATGATTTGGGCAATACCAGTTTAATTACGTTTGGATTGGTAACCGTTGATGCGATGAGGAAAAACAAAAGCAGGAAGAACATAATATCGTTCATGGCCGATGTATGGACCTCTGCCGATGCACTTCTATGTCTTTTTCTTAAATTCATTTGCTTGGCTCCTCTAACAGGTCAATAAATTCAATGGCGTCAGTTTCCAGGCTCAATATCACTTTATCAACCATCATATTTAAAACATGGTAACATACATAGGCAACAAGACCCACCATTAAACCGGCGGCGGATGTTACCATTTTAACATATAAACCTCCTGATATAACACCCATACTGATGTTATCTGTTTTAGATATATCGTAAAATATTTTAATTACCCCGGCAATAGTACCCAAGAAACCAAACATGGGTGCAATACCGGCAACTATACCTAAAATACCAATGTTTTTTTCCAATTTAGATACTTCAAGCTTACCCACATTTTCAATGGCGCCTTCAATATCTTTTATAGGGCGACCAATACGTAACAAACCTTTCTGCAACATACGGCCAAGCGGCGAATTGTTATTGCGGCAAAGCGCTATAGCCGATTCCAGGTTACCGGAGTGGATACTTGCCCGTACCTGCACCATCAAATTCAATTCGTTTTTTGAAGCTTTACGGATAGTGAAATAACGCTCAAAAAATATCACCAAGCCTAAAACAGCCAAAATACCTATCGGCACCATTACCCAGCCCCCTTTTATCAACAGATCACCAAAGCGTAGTTCTTCGGGCTGCGTGGTTATTGGTTGAGTGATGTGACCTGCTGTGTCAGCGATGTGTTTTGCGGTATCTGCTATTTGCTGTATTAATAATAACGTCATTTCTTTTGGTTAATAATTTGGGTGTACGAGTCTTTTCTTAATTTTCCTGATTTTACTAATTTAAGTCTTAGGGCTTCGCCCTCCTTGTATGTCGCAAAACTACCAATAATTACTTTGATGAGTCTTCCTGAACCCGGACCGGTTAAAATGCGGGCATCAACGCCAATACTTTTATAATTTTTAATTGCCAGATCACTTGTAGCCACTTTTTTAAATGAACCTGCAAATATCACATACTGGGGTTTGGCCACCGTATCAGCGGCGTTTGCCACAGGTTTATTTAACGTTGTATCTGCCTTAGAAATTGCTTTTGATACGGTATCAATATGCGGTGGAGCAGTTTTATTAAAGTCGGTATCGGTACTATCTGTTTTTGTTGCAGGCGGTGTTTTGGGTTGCTCTGTAACAGGTTTCGCAGCTTGTTGATCAAAATTAAACAAGGCTGGGTTGTATTGATAAAGACCAAAAACCGCGGCAGCAATAACCACTATAATGATCAGTGCAATTACCCAAACACTTGCCGACCGTTTGGTTTCTTCCTGTTCGTCAGCTATATATTCCTCAGACTGATTGGCTGTTGACGCCTGTGCCGATAATGAAACAGGCAGCGGTGGCGGAAGCGGCCTTTCGGGTTCCTGATATAACTTTTTTATGGCAACAGGTGCATAGCCATAAAAATCGGCGCCATCACCACGCTGCTCATTGGGTTTAAAGGCAATTTGGCCCTCACTCATATAAAACCAGCCCAGGTTTGCAAAAGCTACCTCTTTAGTGGCAACCTCCTGCCTTAAACCTGTAATATATTTTTCAGTGAAATATTTGGATGATGCCAGCGAGATATTTTTCTTTTCGGCAATGTATTGTACTAAGGTATCATCATTTTCTACCGGTTCCGGATAAAACTGTATTTGATAACCCGGTGGATAAAACTGGCTTTCAGCATCATTGTAATAACCATTTACACGTACCTGCGTAAAGTGACCGAGGTCGGGCACACTTATTTTGCCATGCCGGCCTAACAGTTCGCTTAAATAATTGGCTATGTCCATTCGCTAAAAATAAGGTTAATTATAAAACATCAAAGGCTTAAAACGAATACCCGACGCCGCCAAAGATATTAAATCCGTAGTTAGGATAATATAACCAGTTTTGATAACCTGTGTTTAAAATGTTATTAGCTTGTACAAATACCGATATTTTGCTGGTGGCCTTATACTCCACACCACCGCTCAGATCTGCAAATGATGCGATAGGCTTTTTTGTTAATAATGGAGCACCTGCAGGGTCAGCGGTAAATATTCTGTCATTAGTTGCCCCACGGAACACTAATGAACCGGTAATGCTTACTTTATTATTAATATGGATAGCAGTCCCGGCGGTTAACAAAAACTTAGGCAGGTTCCATGGTTCTAATTCAGAAGCAAGTTGGTAGTCTTTAAACTCAACGCGTCCAAAAATATTCAGGTCATCGCTGGCTTTAAAGTCAAGCTCTCCGTTAAAGCCATTTATACGTGCTTTACCATTATCATAAATTACTTTAAACTTGTTTACTTCAGCATCAAAATTACTTACCAGTAATGGCATGTTTTTAACACTGTTGCGGAACACGGAAGCTTTAAAGCTAAGGCCCGGTGCCAGGGTACCTTTTAGTCCGGCGCTGATGTCTAACTGGTCAACCGAGTTTTTGATCTCAATATTTTGACCTATGAAGGGGTTGATGTTGGCAAAATCACGAATGGACGACCTGTTGATATCACCTTTGGCTTCGACAAACAAGCGAACATATTTCGGGATCACCTGTACCTCAAGCTTGGCAGCCGGGAAAATGTAAAATTTGCCAAAATCGCCAAATTCTTTTTCAATGTTTACACCCGCATCAATTTTATAATTGGTGCCCTGAAATTTGATGTATGGGTTAAGTCGTAATATATGGTTGTTGATCTTATAAAGACTGTCTTTCTGAGAATTTATGTCGATGGAGCCGCTTAACCCTGCGTAAAACTGTTTTACAGTTTGGTTTAAAAAGCCCGAAATAACAAAATTATTTTCCCTGGCCTGGTAAGCATTGCTAAACGCATAGCCCTTTACTTTCAGAGCATAGGTAAAATCGTTTTCTACATCCTTATAGTTTTTGGCCAGTTCAGCTTCGCCACCTATGGTATTAAAGTGCTGTTTGCCTGGTACAAAGGTTGCAACCGGAGCGGCCTGATCATAACCGTAAAAATTGGTACCCATACGGTTATAAGTGATACGGCCGCTTATGTTGTTATCGCCCAGTATGCTTTTGCCAAATACACTTACATCGTCTTTACTTTGGCTTTGTTTTTCTAATGATCCTGATTGTGAAAAATGTTTCAGGTATCCGCCAACCTGTAAAGCCTCATCGCGGCCATTGGCAAAATAAGCCTCGCCAAACAGTGTTTTTGAACTTCCGGCACCTACTTTAACATAGTTGTTAAGCAATACAGAATCCTGCTCAGGTGGCCTTTTCATGGCTTCCAACTGCCTGATCTCAGAATTTTGCTCTTGTCTTTTATCTATTGGCGCGTAAGCCAGCGGCGCTTTAAAAGGCACCTTATCTTCCAGATCGGGGTTACGGCGTATTTTTACGGCATCGGCCAGTACTGGTTTGTAAGCCGTAGTTACTACGATCTCTTCAGAAAGACTGCCACCATTTTGTGGGTTATTGGCATTAGCCCCACCTTTTTTGGTGGTATCCTGAGCAGCCTTTGCTGCAGCATCGCCTAAGTTTTTTGATGTATTGGTTGCTTTTTTAGGAGCCGGAGCTTTTGCCGCAGGTTTTTTCTTTGTTGTTTTAGCTGCTGTTTTTACTGTTGCCTTTTTTGCCGGTTTCTTTGTTTGTGCTTGTGCAGGAACAAAGTATAATGCTATTATTAAGGTAAGCAGCGTATATGTGTATTTTAAGTTCATTGCTTGTCTTTTTATATTATTCTTTGCCATCCTGTTAGTTTTGACCGGGTGTTTTGGTAGTATCAGCCGGGGCTTTTTTAGTGGTATCAGCCGGAGCCTGTTTAGTGGTATCCGTACTATCAGCCGGCGCTTGCTCCGGCTCTGTTATTTTAACAGGCTTACCAGTTATAACACCCATTTTTTGTTTGGCTGTTGATAGTATATCATCATTACCCTTATAGTTATCAATTATACTTTGCAGCGTAGCTTTAGCCTGGAAGTTATCTTTTAGCTTCACATAATTATCGGCCAATAAAATATAAGTTTTGGCTATCCAATAATCATAGTTTGGCATTTCTTTAGCCAGGTCAAAACACATTTTTTGTGATGTTTTGTAACGGCCTTTTAAATACTCAATGTTGGCAAGGTTATATTTAGCTTCGGCAGCGGCCACTGTTTTGGTATTGGTTACCGTGTAGGTAAACTCTTTAACAGCGGTTGTAGTATCACCTTTTTGCAAGTAGGCTTGTCCTGCGTATAAACCGGTTTTGAATTTATCTTCCTGTGCCGCTTTTTCATTACCACGCACCTGTTTAACGTAGTTTAACACGTCATCAGGCATTTGCATCTGCGCGTAGCACAGCATCAGGTTATTGATGGCAAAAGAATAATCCTCTTTAAACTCCGAATTAGTTTCCAGCTTTTTCAGGAATACTACAGCTTCGTTATATTTTTTCTGCGAGATGTACAACTTGGCCATACTAACCAATGATTTTTCAGTATAAGCACTTGTCCAATCGTTTAATATGATGTTATAATCAACAATAGCCTCGGCAGATCTGTTGAGGTTAACCAAACTTTGGGCCCTGATAAACCTTGCCTGTTTTTCATAGATCTGTTTACTTGGGAATTTATCAAAATAGGCGTTAACCGCACCCGCGGCACCCTGCCAATCGCCTTTTAAGTAAAGGTTGTTAGCCGCGGTGATCATGATATCTTCCTGTTGTGATGTGGTATAGTTACCAATAGGGGTGCTTGTTGCATAATTAATAAATGTTTGCGCATCACCTTTATCAGTATAAATTTTTTCAATTTGCTTAAGTGCCTGCTTAGCTTCGTCGGTTGATGAATAATCTGCAATTACCTTTTTAAATGACTCCACAGCCAGGTCGTCATTGCCAGCATTGTAATCAATCAAACCAATGGTAACTAATGCCCGCGGAACGTAACTGCTATGCGGATACTTCTGGATCATGGCGTTCAGATCGGTTTTTGCTTTTTCCCCATCAGTTTTAAGGAAATAGGTATAGGCTATTTCGAACGATGCATCATCAGCATAATCGGAATTAGGGAACGTATTTAAAACATCGTTCAGGGTGCTGATCTTAGTATCCAATGATCCCTGCAATCCCTGTATCATACCGCGTTGAAACAAGGCGTAATCTTCGCCCTGGTTGTGCATGGCAATAATGCGGTTATAATAATCAAGGGCTGTACCATAGCTTTTCAATACAAAATAGCTGTCGCCAAGCCTGGTTATGGCATCGTTTTGAGTGTTTTGATCTATTTGAGCGCCGCGTAAAAACTTCTCAAAATAATTAGCTGCCTTTTTGTATTGCTCGCCATAAAAGGCTGCATAAGCCAAAGCATAGTTGGCGTAGTTGGACAGATCGGTTTCCTTAGCTTCGGGCATACTTAAAAAGCGCTCAAAGTTATCAACCGATTCACCATATTTACGTACCTCGTACATTGACTCAGCCATCCAGTAGGTTGTAAGAGCTTCTGTTTTATTATCAATAGGGTTTTTTAATGAACGGAGGAAAATACCAATAGCGTTTTCAAAGGCTCTTTCATTGTAAAACTCCAAACCACGGTAATAAGTAACTTTTTGATAAGCCACCTGTGCGCTTTCTGATTTGTTGGGGATAGGTTCCAGTATTTCAACAGCTTCTTTGTAGTTGCGTGAATTTAATAGCTCCTCACCAAGTAATATCTTCACCTCGTCGTTACGACGCGAGCGTGGATAGTTTTTTAGATACAGGCGGGTAGCAGCCAATGCATCGGTGTTAAAATCAAGCTCGTATGATAGCTTGGCATATTCATATAAAGCATCCTCCTGTAACTGCTTGTCGTAGGTAAGTTTTGATGCCGCTAAGAACGCGTTACGGGCGCTTTGCTTGTTGTTCATTTTCAGAAAAACATCGCCCAGGGTATAATTACCGCTTTGGCTGTATACATCCCCCTGTTCAATCAGGCGTTCCAGTTCGATAGCTGCCTTGGCATAGTTACCTACTTTATAATAAGTGTAGCCAATTTGATAGCTATCCTGCGTATTCTGGGTTTTACCCTGGTCACGGGCCTGAAAACGGTCGTAGTATTTAACCGCGTTATCATAGTTGGCTTTGGCAAAGTATGAAGCGGCAATAATGCGCAGCATTTCGGTTTCGTGCTCCTGATGGGTGCTGTTTACAATAGGCACCGCGTAGCTCAGTACATCGTCATACCGTTTATCCAAAAAGTAAACCGCCGATATGTAGTAAGGGTAACTTTTTTCGTATTTTTTTGAATTTTTTAATTTTTCAAAATTTGCCAGCGCCAGGTGATAATCCTTGTTCAGGTAGGCTATATAGGCAAAGTAGTAGGTAGCATCCTCTGTAAATTCCGATCTTTTATTTTTTACCTCRGCAAAAAGCAACTGGGCATTTTTAAAATCGTTGGTGGAGAAATAAGCATAACCCTTGCGGAATTTATACTCGGTATTATCATGGCCGTTAAGCTCACCAGCCTGCACTTTATCAAACCAGCGCAGGGCGTCCTGGTACTTGCCCTGTTTAAAATATGATTTTCCTATCTGGAAGTAAGCAAGCTTGGTTAATGGGTTTTCGGGATGCTCTTTTATAAAGCGCAGAAACATGCTTTCGGCATCATCATTGCCCAGGTTAAGGGCACAATAGGCTTCATAATACTGACAGTTTTCTTTAACTAATGATAGTTCAGACTCAAATTGTGGTTGGGTGCTTGTTTTAAGCCGGGATGCTTCAACAATGCGAAATTGCTCAGCAGCGGCCACATATTTACCCTTATCCATCAGGTCAATTGCCGTATGATAAGTACGGTAAATTTGTGATGAAGGATTTTGCTGGGCACGGGCTGTTGAAACAATAAATACCGGGATTAACAGGGAGATGTATTTAATTTTGATCATAAAGCGCATACTAACGATGTTGCTAAAATAGCGAAACGAAAAAGAGTAGTTAACACAAGTAATTAACAAATGTGGAAAATACCTTTAATTGAACGAAGGTAATACTTAAGATAATATGTGTGTGGAAAACTTTAAAATTGTTGAACAATACCATAGTGCTGGTAACGGAGACCAAAAGTAATCAAATAGTACTTATGACCGCAATTTATTTAACAATAAAGCATTATATAGTATGGCATATTGTGCAATAGCGGTAGTGATGGTTTTAAGGGGCTGTTTTTTTAATCGGTTTAGGATATTAGGTAAAATGCTGATGATCATTGCTTTACTTTTACCGCAGCTTTTAAAAGCACAAAAAATAGCTGCCCCAATTGTTTTAAACAATGAGCAATTGCCTGTATTACCTAAAGAATTTTACGTGGCTGCAGTTACAGATGAACGGGATGACCGCAGTGCCGTTGCCTTGCTTTTGCCTACTATAGAAGCTACCTCAATAACACCCCAGTATAAAGTAGACTTTAAGTACGGCGCACAGGCTGCAATAAAACAGTTTGTTAATTATGCTATACCGCCTGATAAGGCATTACGCCCGGTCATCGTTAGGATAAAAAAACTTAAGCTTGCCGAAAGCTTGCTGGCAGGGGGACGTGTAGAAGGTAAAATGGAGGTAGCATTATCGTTCGATTTGAAACGGGCTTATGATAACGTTCACTTAGTAGATTATCGTACCAGCTCTACCTATAATCGCACTATAGGGCAGCAGTATGATGTGGAAACCCTGTTGCGGCATACGCTCGAAGCGGGTTTGATATATTTTAATACCTGGATAAATCGTGAGGCCGATAACAACATAAAACTAGCAAAAGGCGTAAAGCTCATATTTACTGACTATACCGAGCAACCCGAAGGTGATACCATTTATTATTCGGCCAAAAGACCTTTGCGATGGGACGATTTTAAAGCAGTACCAATAGGTGGAAAGTACGAAGCTTCGGTTTTGCCCAGTATTGGCTACAACGAGCGGGTGGAGATCATAAATGGAATAGTTAACATTCACCTGGCTATAAAGACTTATTTGCCCAAAAGCGCTTCATGGGTAAGAAATGGTAGCAGTACTGACTATAGTTTGAACCATGAACAACGGCATTTTGATATTGTGAAAATAATTGCAGAACGGTTTAAACAAAAGCTAATGTCTGAAAAGCTCCCTGTTGATAATTATGATGGTTATATTAATGTAGACTACCTGGAAGCGTTCCGCGAAATGAATATGATGCAGGATCAGTATGATAATGAAACCAGCCACGGTACTAACTCCTATGCGCAACAGCAGTGGAATGAAAAGATTGATAAAGAGCTGGGGAAGTGATGTGCAGATGTGCAGATGTGCAGATGTGCAGATGTGCAGATGTGCAGATGTGCAGATGTGCAGATGTTTTGAAATAAGGCAATCAATTTAGCCAAAATCCCTGGCAATCTCCTAATCACATAAATTAAGGGTCAAACAAAATCAACGGAATCATAATAATCATAATAAATCCGCGGTTAATGTTTCATTTATTTTTGAAAGTTTAAAAACTTGATTACATTTGTATCATGGAACTGGCAGAAGCGAAGTTGAAGTTTATTGAGGCCTGGGGTAAATTAGGGTCAGAGTGGGGTATAAACCGTACTATGGCACAGGTACATGCTTTGCTGTTGGTTTCGCCCGAGGCTTTAACTACTGAAGAGGTTATGGCCGAACTGAGTATATCGCGTGGTAATGCCAATATGACCCTGCGTGATCTGATTGACTGGGGCCTGGTTGAAAAGCAACACAAAACAGGGGAGCGTAAAGAATATTTTTATGCCGAAAAAGATACCTGGATCATTGCCAGGCGGGTAGCCGAGGAGCGTAAAAAACGCGAACTTGATCCGGTGATCAAAATATTGGGCCAACTGACAGAAGTTAAGGGTGATGAAAAGGATCCGGCTTTTAAAGCGTTTAATTCGTCGGTAACTAATATTAATAAGCTGGCCAATAACGTGAATAAAACGTTGGAAACCATGCTGAAAGCCGAAGAAAACTGGTTTTTTGGTTCGATATTCAAAATGTTTAAGAAATAAAGATTAGGCTGCAGTGTTCAGTTGCCTGCTTATGCTTCGGAGCAAATCATCAATATCAAAAGGTTTGGCTATATAATCATTTGGCCCGCCAATTTCATTTAATGTTCCCGAAACATCGTGACTGGCTGATATTAATATAACCGGTATGTCATGTGTTTCTTTCCTGGTTTTAACAATTCTGCACAAATCGCGGCCATCTAAATTGCCCAGCATAATGTCAAGTAATATAAGGTCAGGCTGCTTTTCTCTTATCTTATCAAAAAGGTAATGTCCGTCTGTAAGGGTTTCAACCTCATATCCTGAATCTTCAAGTATGTATTGTATGACCTCTAAAATGTCGCTGTCATCGTCTACCGCTAATATCCGTTTCATGTTTTACTTTTAGCTACTTCCATAAAAATTGCTTCTAAAATTGTAATAAAAGCATCCGGTACATGACTACACAATTCTTGTTCCAACTTTATGGTCAAAAGCTTAAAACTTGATTAAATATTTTAATTATACTTAACTCAGACGTAATTTTATACTGTTTTACCGTAAATATTTTATAACAAAAAGTGTATTTGATGTTTGTTTACTGCCTGTTTTAACGCACAGTTTTGGTGAAAATCTAAAATGTGACGTTTTACAGGTCATTAATCGCTATTGTACGAAATGATCAATGCGATTGATCAATAAAAACATAAGATGATTTTTTGCATTTTGCACAGAAGTATTTTCTGACAGGCAAAAAAAACAAAATTCTTTTTGTAAACCAGTTTCTTCGTAACTGGAAATGGAATGGTTCACCACATTTTGAGCAGTGATATTTTTTTCTTTTCTGGGTGTCTAAATTCAAATCGGTCACTACAAGTAAATAGAGTGGAACAAATTACAACACTTCCATAATAATGTGCAATAATGCGGGTATAAAAAGTCAAAACATACTAATAAGTAAGTGTGGGTTAATTCAAAAAAGAAAAAATAACTAATTAGTTAATCAATGTAATATATAACGCTTACGCTGGCATCTATAACAGATATAGCGTTTTAGGGGAAGAAAGAATAATACGGTTTTTACAAAAAAACTTCTGGGTATCCTGCTATCAAGTTCGGTTTTGCACCGTGGACACAAAGGCAATTTTTTATGCTCGGTCCTGATAGATTCGTTTGAATTTATTGGGATAACCATAATGCGATCCAGGGTTTAGGGTATTTATTATTTGTTTAAAACCTCATTATCACAAAGTTAAAACATTTGTCAATATTTCAACTATATCTGTTAATTATTAAGTAATTATCTATTTTTGATCAATAATCAGATACATATTGTAATTAATCCAGGTTTTAAGTGATATTTTTTAATCATTTATCAATTTTAACTAAAAACCATAGATTAAAGCCACTAATTTATAGCTGTTTTATTAACCGAATTACGAATATAATAATACTATTATTAGGAATATTGGAGTAGTAAAAGGTATATGTAAGGTTTATATCAAGTTGTTAACCTTTTCAACCAATTCAGACAGATCAAAGGGCTTATTAATAACACCATCGCAGCCGTAGTTAAGCAAATGGTCATCATTATTCAAATAAGCCGAAAATATAATAACAGGTATATTACAGAATTTAGGATGTAACTTGATGTTTTTACAAATTTCGCCACCAGTAGTGCCTGCTACGCGGTAATCTAATATAACAAGGTCTGGAATAAATTGTTCCATCAACGGTAGTACTTCAAGGCTGTTCGAAGTACTTCTTACCTCAAATTGCTCATAAGTAAGTGTTTCATGAACAATATCTAATATGTCCTGGTTGTCGTCCAATACTAAAATACGTTTTGACATAAAAAAAATTAAAAATGTGAAAAGGTCGAAAATGTACTAAGGAATGTTTGTAAAACTAATGTATTAGTATAAAGGCAACGGCTTGGCTAAGTTTTTTTATCGTATAAATTAACATGCAAACTTAATTATTTTTTTATATTATTGGATTGGAAAACAGATGATGTAAATTATATTTTTTTGTTTTAATTAAAATTTTGAAAAATAACGATCAGAATACATCAGCAGGGCAGCGTATTAATGATTTGATAACGCAGGCTCCGGTTGCGATCAGTTTTTTAAAAGGCCATGAACTCATTATTGAATCGGCCAATATTCATATACTTGAATTGTGGGGCAAACAGGACGATATTGTAGGCAAGTCGCTTGCCCTTGCCTTACCCGGGCCTGATGGGCTGGCTTATACTAAATTATTACAGGAGGTTTATAAAAATGGCCACGTACATTATGGTTACGAAACAAAAGTGTGGCTTTACCGCAATGGCCATAATAACTTGTTTTATTTTGATTTTGTTTATAACCCGGTTAAAGATGCTGGCAATAATATAATTGGTATTATGGTGGTTGCTACCGAAGTAACCAAACAGGTGATAGCAAGGCAACTTCTTGAAGATACAGAAGAACGACTGCGTTTGGCTATTGAAGCCACCGGTATAAGTAACTGGGACCTTGATATTGTGGAGAGGACTATCATTGCTTCGCCCCGGCTTGCCGAAATATTTGGCCTTGATCCCGAAGAAAAAGTTACCCACCCGCAGTTGCGCGATATGATTCACCCCGATGATAAACCTATGGTGCTTAATGCTTTTGAAAATGCAGTAAAAACCGGTGTTTATTTATATGAGGCACGTATTGTATGGACCGATGGCTCAATACACTGGATTAGGACCGGAGGAAAAGTTGTTTATAATGAACAGCATAAACCTTTACGGATGCTGGGTACAACCTATGATATTACTGAACGGAAGCATGATGAGATGATGAAAAATGATTTTATAGCCCTTGCAAGCCATGAATTAAAAACACCTCTCACTTCCCTTAAGGCCTATACGCAACTACTCGCGGTAAAAGCCAAAAAAACTGACGATACATTTTTTATAAATGCGCTTGAAAAATCTGAAAAACAGATCAATAAAATGACCAGGTTAATACATGGTTTTCTTGATATGTCGAAAATTGAATTGGGCAAATTGCAACTTAATCAACAACTTTTTGATATCGGCACACTAATTACCGAAGTGATAGCCGATAGTATTCCAAATGCTCCTGGTCATAATTTATTTTTTAAAGCAGGTAGCCCCATTCATATCATGGCTGATAAGGAAAAGATAGGGCAAGTACTTGGTAACCTTGTAAGTAATGCTATAAAATATTCGGCCAAAGGCAGTACTATAACTATTACTGCTAAAATGCAGGGTGAAAATTTGCAGGTAAGTGTAAAAGATCAGGGCATAGGGTTAAAACTAAAAGACCAGCAAAAAATATTTCAGCGCTTTTACCGGGTTGAGAACGAGAGTACTTACGGATTATCAGGTTTTGGCATAGGCCTTTATTTATCGGCCGAGATCATCAGGCTGCATCATGGCAAAATTGCTGTTGAAAGTGAAGAAGGCTATGGAGCCGAGTTTTACTTTTTGTTGCCAATGCAGACCACAAATAGTTAATTCTTTACCTTGTCTTCCTGAGCCTGCCGGCAGGCGGGGAGCGAAGGGTTTATCCGCCAATATGCAAGTCTTATAATATATGCTTCACTGCGTTCGGCACGATAAACCTTTTTAGTTGTGATTGTAACGCTTTTGTCTATAAAAATCCTAAACTCAAATATTGTTATTACTTTAGGCGGATAACACAAGGTTTAATTTTATAAGGTTATTTACCTATACATATAACAGTTTGATATCATGGCATTACTAACTATCCTGATCTGTATTATTCTGCTTGTTTTATTAGTGAGCTGGATTAAGGTCAATCCCTTTATCGCATTCCTCCTGGTATCAATTGCTGCAGGTCTCATGCTTGGTATCCCTATTAATAAAGTTACTGCTTCGGTACAAAAAGGCATGGGCGATATTTTGGGCCAGTTACTCATTATTATTTGCCTGGGCGCCATGCTGGGTAAGCTTGTAGCTGTAAGCGGGGCGGCCCAAAAAATTGCAGAGGTACTGGTTAACGCCGTTGGTAAAAAGCATATCCAATGGGCATTGGTAACCGCAGGTTTTATTATTGGGATCCCCCTGTTTTATGGTATTGGCTTTGTGCTGATGGTACCGCTTATATTTTCGGTAGTGTATAAATATAAGCTGCCTGCCGTATACATAGGTTTGCCCATGCTGGCATCCCTTTCTGTAACCCATGGTTTTTTACCGCCGCACCCTTCACCATCGGCATTGGTTGTATTGTTTCATGCAAACATGGCTACCACTTTTATTTATGGGTTAATAATAGCTATCCCTGCCATAATACTTGCCGGCCCTATATTTGCAAAATTCCTGAAAAAAATACCATCCGAACCACTGGCCACTTTTAGAGCCGAAGAGTTGCCTGCCGATAAATTACCCGGGGCCTTTAATAGCTTTTTTACCGCCCTGTTACCGGTAATGTTAATAATGCTCACCGCGTTTTTACCATATATGGGTATTAAAAATGCAGGGCTGTTAAAACTCGTTACTTTTTTAGGCGATCCATCCATTGTAATGCTAATTGCTCTTATTGTGGCAACCTTTACTTTGGGTGTAAAACAAGGCCTGAGCATGAGCCAACTGGCAGTTAATTATACCGATGCTACAAAAGATATAGCATTGATATTACTCATTATTGCAGGCTCGGGTGCTTTTAAGGAGGTATTAACTGCCAGCGGCGTAAGTAATGAAATAGCTGCCCAGTTGCAGCAGTTTAACCTGCCACCCCTTGTTTTAGGGTGGGTAATTGCGGCCATTATCCGTATTAGTTTGGGCTCGGCTACGGTTGCGGGTTTAACAGCCGCAGGCATAGTGGTTTCATTGGTGACACAAAACCATGTAAACCCCAACTTAATGGTATTATCAATAGGTGCCGGCAGCCTTGCATTTTCGCACGTGAACGATTCGGGTTTTTGGTTGTATAAAGAGTATTTTAACCTGAGCATAAAGGATACTATAAAATCATGGTCGGTAATGGAATCATTGGTTTCGGTTATCGGTTTAATAGGGGTATTGATCATTAATCAGTTTGTAAAATAAAGATCAACCGGTATGAAAAAAACTATTACCCATATAGCTGCATTAGCAATTATGTTGCTGATAAGTGGTGTTAGTTATGCGCAGCAGGCTGTAACTGGCAGTTATTATACCTCGTTTGATGGTGCAAAGATCTACTATGAGGTAAAAGGAGATGGTTTTCCGGTTTTGCTTATTCATGGCTTTTCAGGTACTGGCGAAGGTTGGAAGAAAGGACCGTTGTATAACGACCTGCTAAATGCCGGTTATAAGGTGATCATACTGGATCAGCGGGGCAATGGCCGGTCAGACAAACCGCATACCGATGCCGCATATGCCAATGATGCCGAGGCTAAAGATATCATGGGTTTGATAAGCAGCTTAAAGCTCAAAAAATATGATGTAGTAGGCTACTCCCGCGGCTCCATTATTGCATCACGGGTGCTGGTACTGGATAAACGTGTACAAAAACTGGTTATGGGTGGCATGGGCGATGCTTATACCAATCCGGAATGGCCAAGACGGGTGCATGCCTACAAAGCGCTGATGGGTGATACATCCTTTCATGATGTTGACGGTATGGTAAAATACATTCAAAGCAATCCCTTTGATGTGCAGGCATTGGCACTGCAGCAAAAATATCAGCCCTCAACAAGTAAACAAGAGCTGGCTAAAGTTAAAATACCAGTAATGATCATATGCGGTACCGAAGATAAAGACGGTGGATCAGAAGAAGGACTTCAGCAAGCTATCCCCGCATCAAAATTAACCTATATCCCCGGCGATCACAATATTGCAGGCAGAAGTGTACAGTTTTCGGCTACGGTGCTTGCATTTTTGAAGTAATTGCAGGTTAGCATGACTCATTTTTAAGGTTTTTCGAAGCTTTTTACATATACGGCTTATTATTTGCATAAGTGTTATCAGGAATAATTTATTAACACTTATCAGATACCTTATGAAAAAGTTAATGATATATGTTTGCCTGTTTGTTGCGTTCCTGCTAACATTAACCTTTAACGTGCAAGCGCAAACTAAAAAGAAGAAAGACATAAGTCCGCAGGGTAAGGGTGCCATTATTGGCGGTGCAGGCGGTGCCGTAGCAGGTGGTTTAATAGGTCATAATGTTAAGGGCGCATTAATTGGTGGTGCAATAGGTGCAGGTGGCGGTTATATTATAGGTAATGAAAAACGCCGCGCAGAAGAGAAAAGGAGACGGGCATGGCGCAGAGCTCATCCAAAACACCACCATCACTATACCAAAACAACAACTACTACTACAGTTACCACCAATTAACAATGTTAAAAATGGTTAAAAAGCCTGCAGCTGTTTTTTTACTGCAGGCTTTTTAAATTATATTTAAGATGTTACGAAATTGCTGTTTTATTCGTTATATATAACAGGTAATTTACAAACAGCATGCTTCAATATTTGGTTTAATATATAATGGGTAAGGCGCTTTTAGCATTATTTTTTTGTTTGCTCTCTTTTACGTTGATGGCACAAAGCCGTCTTGAAATTCCTGATACTATTAAAATTAGTGATGATACATTAGTAGCTCAAAGAGATCTTATTGATGTAGTAAGATCGGTATTCAATATAAAGCCGCGAAAAATATCGGCCAGGGAAAAAAAGAAAATTTACTTCTCTATTTTGCCTATTTCTTCATCTGACGGCCGAAGTGGCGGCAAGGCCTTGTTTACATCAACCACAGCCGCATTTTACCTTGGCGATCAGGGAACAACTAATCTTTCCAGCTTAACATTTACGCCCTATTTTAATTTAAAGGGCAGGTATGGTTTACCTATCAGGTCAAACATTTGGCTTGACAATAACCAGTGGAACATTGTAGGTGATACCCGCGTATTGGTTTACCCGCAGTACACGTGGGGATTGGGTGGCGGTCAGCCCGAGGACGACCGTTTTTTGGTAGATTATAAGTACCTGCGTTTTTATCAAACGGTACTTAAAAAGATAAAACCCTATTTTTATGCCGGCCTGGGGTATAATCTTGATTATTACATGGATATTGAGAGTAGTGGAGCAACTAATCTGCGTGATTTTACTGGATATAACTTTGGTACCGGAAGCGGTCAGGATGTGCTTGCATCAGGAATCACGCTTA
Organism: Mucilaginibacter sp. P4_E8; assembly: GCF_056401495.1. NCBI lineage: Bacteria > Pseudomonadati > Bacteroidota > Sphingobacteriia > Sphingobacteriales > Sphingobacteriaceae > Mucilaginibacter > Mucilaginibacter sp. P4_E8. Next base: position 65,851 of record NZ_JBFUJG010000010.1, on the reverse strand, counting down.
ATTTATTGTATGACACCCGTAAAAACTCCATAAATCCGTTACCCGGTGCATACGCAAATATAGTTTACAGAATTAACGGCAGGGCATTCGGCAGCCATAATAACTGGCAATCATTATATATTGATGTGCGCAAGTATATATCCTTAACGCATTCAGGACCTAAAAATGTGCTGGCTTTTTGGTCCTATTACTGGACATCACTTACACCCGGCACACCATATTTGAGCTTACCCAGCCTGGGGTGGGAGCCCTACCAGAGATCGGGCAGGGGATTTGTTCAAAATAGGTACCGCGGCCAGCGGTTGGCCTATTTTGAAACCGAATACCGGCGGGATATAACCCGTAACGGTTTACTGGGTTTTGTTTTGTTTGCTAATGTGAACTCCGTTACCGAAGCCACTAACCATAATTTTGTTTACTGGCACCCAGCGGGAGGTACAGGGTTACGGTTTAAGTTTAACAAAAAATCGGGCACAAACATCAGTCTTGATTATGGGGTAAGTAAAAATTTCTCATCCCTGAACCTTAACTTAGGCGAAACGTTTTAGGATAATGGTATAAGATGAAGACAGTGAGCTAAAAATGAACAAATGACAAATAAACAATAGGTGTTTATAATCTAAAACTTTATTTTTGGCCATGTTTTTATCCGGCCAATCGTAGTTAAGATTTCCCCGCACATAGCCGGTAATTTATCCTGTTAAGTTTATTCTGTAATAATATCCGTTGATCCTGGTCTGTTAGGCCATCTACCAAAAATCACATGACAAGAAAAAAATACATATCCCTTATCCTGATACTTGGTTCACTTACAGCATTAGGACCATTCTCTATTGATATGTACTTGCCCGGTTTTAAGGCCATAGCAAAATATTTGCATACCAGTACCGACCAGGTAGCCCTTTCATTATCCAGTTATTTTATAGGGATTTCTGCAGGGCAATTATTATATGGCCCTTTGCTTGACAGGTTTGGGCGTAAAAGACCGCTGTATTTTGGCTTAGCACTTTACATTGTAGCATCAATAGGATGTTTCTTTTCTACTTCGCTGGAAATGCTGATCATCATGCGATTTTTTCAGGCTGTAGGAAGTTGCGCGGCCAGTGTTGCGGCTATGGCCATGGTACGTGATCTTTTCCCGGTTGAGGAAAACGCCAAAGTATTTGCCTTGCTGATATTGGTGCTGGGCGCTTCGCCTATGTTAGCGCCAACCATTGGCAGTTATATAACCGCCGTATTTGAATGGCAGGTGATATTTTTGATACTGACCATCATAGCCGTATTGATATTGCTGGCAGTTATATTTTTATTGCCGGAAAGCTACCAGCCCGATCCGTCGTACTCCTTAAAACCCAAACCCATTATTGGTAACTTTTTGCAGGTATTAAAAGATCCTCAATTTCTTACTTATTCGTTGAGCGGGGCATTCGCATTCGCGGGTTTGTTTGCATATGTATCCTCGTCGCCTATTGTGTTTATTGACGTATTTAAGGTGAGCGAAAAATCATTCGGGTGGATCTTTGCCGGATTATCAGTTGGCTTTATTGGTTCGAGCCAGGTGAACAGCATCCTGATGAAAAGGTATAAAAGCGAGCAAATGATAAATGTTTCGCTTATATGGATGGTATTTATATCTATGGTGTTTTTAATAGGATCACTTAATAACTGGTTTAATATTGGCGGCACCATCGCTATGATATTTGGTGTTTTATGCGGAGTGGGTATTAGTTATCCCAACACGGCAGCATTGTCGCTGGCCCCCTTCACTAAAAACGCTGGTTCAGCATCGGCACTTTTAGGAGCATTTCAAATGGCCGTTGGCTCACTGGCATCAGTAGGTATCACACTCATAAAAAGCCATAGCCCGCTGCCAATGGCAGGGGTTATGGCGGCATCATCTGTAGTGGCCCTATTGATACTGTTGATAGGCAAACGCTTTATTAAAAACAAGGTAGAAGCGAGTGCGGATGCGGGGGTAATAGCTCACTAATATATAATCCAAATTCCCAATAAGTCATGCCGGATTTATTTCGGCATCCCATAAGCAAGGTCTCCGGCATAATGGCTGCATGTCCTGTGGGGTGCTGAAACAAGTTCAGCATGACGTATTTTGATGGGAGATCTACGCTAAGACCTCATCAATAATCCCAAACTCTTTGGCCTCGGTGGCTATCATCCAGTGGTCTCGGTCTGATACTTCATATACCTTTTCATATAGTTGCCCGCTATGTTTGGCAATGATCTCGTAAAGTTCCTGTTTTAATTTGAGCACCTGCCGCGCGGTTATTTCAATATCCGATGCCATTCCCTGTACACCACCCGATGGCTGATGAAGCATCACCCTGGAGTGGCTCAGCGCGGCGCGCTTGCCAGCCGCACCGCCACATAATAGTACAGCCCCCATTGACAGGGCCATGCCGGTACAAATAGTGGCCACATCAGGACTTATAAAGTGCATGGTATCATAAATACCCAGCCCTGCATATACAGAGCCGCCAGGCGAATTAATATACATCTGTATATCTTTCTTTGCATCTGTTGATTGCAGGAACAGTAATTGTGCCTGTATAATGTTGGCCACGTTATCATCAACCGCCTGACCAAGAAAAATAATGCGGTCCATCATGAGGCGCGAAAATACGTCCATCTGGGCTACGCGCATTTCGCGCTCTTCGGTTATGTAGGGCGTCATGGCCATAGGGAGGGCGCTTTTTTCGACCCCTGAAATAAAGCTATCTACCCGCGAACCGGCAATAGCATGCTGCATGACCGCATATTTGCGGAATTCCTGTTTATCGATATTCATAAAATTGTTGGTTTTTTAGGCGAGTTTTTTACTTACCTGTTTAAAAATATACGGGCTATTCTTTGCCGGAAACTCAGATGCTCGGGCTGGGTGAATAATTGCTGATGTACCGCTTCTATCTCCTGTTTTAATTGCTTGCGACCATATTGCTGCACCAGACTATAAACTTGCTGCTGCGATGAAACATTAACCCGCAGATCAGCATCAAGCAGCGTTTTAGCTTCAAACAAAAGTGCATCGCCGGGCATCTGCCTGTTAAGCAGATGGCTTTCTATTTGCGCTATCTCATTCAAGGAAGTCCTCATATGTTAATGCTTTTTGTTTAACCGTTTCCCTTACTTTTTCAATGCACTTATACTTTTGCACTGTTGCCGAGCGCACACCCGAAAAGCCAAATAGCTGTGCCACCCTGGTCATGGGTAAATTATCATAGTAAAAGGAGCGCAACAGTTCCATACAGCGTTTACCGGCTGTTTCTAAAAAATGTAGTAATTTATCTTCAGAAGGGGCTGCTTCAGTTTCCGCGATGATATTGGCAGCAGAGCTATCATCCAACTGGGTGGTTTGGCTACCCTGTTTGTACCGTTTGATCCATAAATAACGGGCGGTGCCATAAATATAAGCGCCCTCACTGCTGTTGATAGTCACATCGGCCGTATGGCTTTTTTCGTAATAGCTCACCAGCGCATCCTGAAATACATCTTTAGCTTCGTCAAATGATCCACCGCATTTGCTCACATACTTGGCTACGGCCGGGAAAACCTTTTGATATAATGTTGTAAAAAGCTGTTGCCTTGCAGCCTGCTCCTCCAAATTAACTGCATCCATTGTTTACTGTTTATTACTATGTGTAAATTATAACAGATATATCACCTTTTGGGATAAAAGATTTTTTGATTCTTTTTGTCATCCTGAGGAACGAAGGATCTTCTTCAACTAAACTAATCGTATAATAGATCTTCACTCCGTTCAGTATGACAAAATAATATCTCATCCTTCCTCACTACTACCTAAAATTTACTCATCCTTACCGCGGTAATTTTTGAACCATCGGCACCTATGGTTTCAAAAACGATGTTTGTTTCAGTAAGTTCAGATACGGTGAAAACAAAATCGCGCGTTTTACCATCAGGCAACTTTTCATTTACTTTTATGTTACCGCCATCAAGCGTATAGCTGCCATGTGATAAATATTTGCCGCCCCATACAATGTTCCATTTCATTTCGGGTGTAAACTGGATATAGGGAGAGGCTTCATCAAGTTCAGCTTTTTTCATGGTATCCGGCGGATTGGCATTGGGACGCTCTATTTTAACATATTTCCATTTTCCGGTAAGCGTGGTGCTGTTAACAGATGGCTTGCACGATGCCATGAAGCATAGCATGATAACGAATAATAAAAAGCTGTAATTTTTCATGATAGCATAAAAGTTCATCTAAGCTATACAATTACCGTTAAAAATAAAACTCAAACTAAAAGATCAGCTGTTACCTTTAATGTGTTTCCTTATTCTTTCTTCAGCTTTCTTTACTTCGTCTTTTTCGCTAAGCGGGCCTTCGGTTTTAAGTTCTTCGGTAGATGATTTATTGCCGGTACCATTTTTTGTTTTTTTAGTACCAGTTTTATTTGATTTTGCAGTAGTATTCATGATCACAGGAGTTAATGATAGATGTATCTGTTTAACTACAGGCGAATTGAAATTGTTTTATGAGTGCGTGTTAATGAGGCAAACGAGACAGGCAAAATCGCGGGAATCTTTTAATCCGATGAATCCAGGTTCAGATAAAAAAATCAACGTAATCGGATCATTATCAGTCGCCAAAAATATTTTTGAAAAAAGTTGTAACAAGTAAAAAGCACAACCGTCATAATGACACTATATAGCCAAGGTACTCCAATCCAGTTAAGCTATAAGTTATTGTGAGGGCCCGCACCTTAAGGGTTCCGTTAAAAAATCAAATACTTAAATCTTTTAAAAAAAATGAACAATCTAATCATGATGTTTTGGTGGGCTGTGCCTGTCATTCTGCTTTTGCTGATGTACAAATTTGTTTTACGCGTGTTTTTCGGTATGGTCATCGTGCCGGATAACCGTATTGGTCTGGTGGTCAAAAAATTCACCTTGTCGGGCAAATCGCGTCTGCCCGATGGTCGTATTATTGCCATTAACGGCGAAGCCGGTATGCAGGCCAAGGCACTGGCGCCGGGTTTATACTGGGGCATGTGGCCCTGGCAGTATGGCATCACCATGGAACCATTTACAATTATCGAACAAAATAAGCTGGGGCTGGTAAAGGCAAAAGATGGTGCACCGTTTGATACCGGCCGTGTATTGGGTAAACCTGTCGACTGTGATAAATTTCAGGATGCTATCGCGTTTCTGGATAATAACGGACAAAAAGGTCCACAGGCCGCGTTCCTTACCCCGGGTAGTTACCGTATCAATACCTTTTTGTTTGAGATTGAGATGGTGCCCATTACCCAGATCCATGAAAACAAGGTAGGGATAGTTACCACACTTGATGGTGAGCCGCTGGATAAGGGCGAAATTGCCGGCGAATCAGTAGCGGGGCATAAAAACTACCAGGATCCTATCGCATTTATTAATGCAGGTGGCCGCAAGGGTTTGCAGGAGGATGTGATACTGGCCGGTACTTATTACCTTAATCCCTGGTTTGTAATTGTGGAGCAGGTTGATATGACCTATATCCCTATCGGTTATGTAGGTGTGGTAAACTCCTTTGTTGGTCCCGAGGGTAAAGATACCAGCGGTGATGCTTTTAAACACGGTAATATTGTTCATCGTGGTCAAAAAGGTGTTTGGGAAGACCCGCTTGACCCGGGTAAGCACCCTATTAACATTTACACCCACGCGGTGGAGATTGTACCTACCACCAATATTGTGCTTAACTGGGCCGATAGCCGTACCGAAGCACATGAACTGGATAAAAACCTGTGTACTATTACGGTAAGGTCAAGCGATGGTTTTACATTTAACCTCGATGTTTCACAGATCATCCACGTGCCACGTAACGAAGCACCAAAAGTAATAGCCCGCTTTGGTAAAATGAAAAACCTGGTATCACAAGTGCTTGAGCCTACCATTGCCAACTACTTCCGTAACTCGGCACAAAGGAGTGATGTGATCGGCTTTTTGGCCAACCGTATCCAAAGGCAAAGTGACGCCCGCGATCATATAGGCGCTGTGTTAACAACCTATAACGTAATTGGGGTTGATACACTGATAGGCGATATAGTACCGCCTGCTGCACTGATGAAAACCCTTACCGACCGTAAACTGGCCGAAGAAGAAAAAGTAACTTATGAGATACAACGCCATGCACAAATTGAGCGTAAGGAATTTGAAAGTGCCAGGGCCGGCGCCGATATGCAGCCAGAGGTTGTAAAATCAACCCGCCAGGTGGAGATCAATACCCAGATGGCCGCTTCAAAAGTTGCTGCATCACGTGGTGAAGCCGAGGCCAAAACCATTAACGCCAAAGCTGATGCCGAGGTAAGGATCACGATAGCTAAAGCCGATGCTGAAGCCAAAACAGTGAACGCTAAAGCCGATGCCAATGCTACTGAGGTAAATGGTACTGCAGAAGGTGCTAAGATCAAGGCCATAGGTTTGGCCGAAGCCGAAGTAACCAAACAAAAAACCGAGGCCATGGGTACCGAACAATACGCTATTGTGCGTGTAGCCGAAGCCCTGGCCAGTAATGGTATCAGGTTGGTGCCAGAAATATTGGTTAGTGGAAAAGATGGCGGCGGTAATGGTATGATAGACGCTTTGATAGGCAGCGAAATGCTTAAAAAACTACAGAACGAAGCTGTAAAAGGAAAGGAAACTGCGCATAAAAAAGAGGGTGGTAACGATAAGAGAATGGATATTGAATAACCTTAATGCCTAATACCTATCAGCCGGGTGCCCCTCATTGGGGGCACCCTTTTACTTGATATCAAATGTTAATTTTAGTTAAAAAAATATGATAGACAATTGAAGAACCGCATCTTCTGATTATTTTTACCTGATGCTCCGTTACCTGCTTTTAGTTTTTATGGGTTGTTTTATCACGTCTGTTGCTTGTGCGCAGGGTGTTCAAAATGGTACTGTGTTAGAAAACAAGACCCGAATAGTGTTACAAGGCATTCAGGTTGAAAATAAGACTACCACTAAAGTGGTGGTAACCGATAGAGCCGGAAGGTTTAGTATTCCGGCAAAAACAGGTGATCTGCTCGTATTTACAGGTGCCTTTTACCGGCCGGATACCATATTGCTGACTAACCTACTGGGGCGGGAAGTGTTTTTAACACCAAAGCAAACTACGCTTGGTGAGGTAAAGGTAAATGGTACAGAGATCAAACCGCCTGCAAGCGGCTATAAAGCTCCCGACTTTCACGGGCAAACGATGGTTTATCAGCGCGATGACAAAAATCACGATTATTTCAAGGGTGGGGTTGCACTCAGGCTGCACTATTGGACAAAAGATGATAAGAAACGTAAAAAGGAAGGGGAATTTATACAGAATCAACAAGTGCAGGATGAAATAACCGAGGTTTTCAGCCCTGAAAATATTGCCAAATACGTACCCTTAACTGGCGACGATATGAATAATTTCATATTGCTCTATATCCCATCGGTTAAAACCTATACTAATACAGATTTTAACCTTACCACCTATCTGGATACCAGTTACAAAAAATTCCTGAAACTAACCCCCGAGGAACGAAAAGCCGGTCAGCTGATTAAATAATTACTAACAGGTGTAACTTTTACTTAAATAATGCATCCTTTAGTTGTATTCATTTTGAGTATAAAGTACTATAAGTAACTATCGCTTAACCTGTAATAATGGAAACTCAAACCGTTGTATCACCCCCTACCAATGGCAGCAGCACACAGGCTGGTAAAATATTATATATTGATAACCTGAAGGTAGTACTTACTATTTTAGTGGTATTGCACCATGCTTTTATTACTTATGGCGCGCCGGGGGGCTGGTACTACAGCGAAAAAACAACGCTCACGGCAGCATCTATTCCCATGACCTTGTTTGTAGCCATCAACCAATCGTTTTTCATGGGTTTCTTCTTTTTTATATCTGCATACTTTACAGAGTCATCCTATCAAAAAAAAGGCGCAGCCCGTTTTATAGCCGATAGGCTAAAACGACTGGGCATCCCGCTTATATTTTATTCTTTCCTATTCTCGCCCGTGTTGAGTTACCTGGTTTACCGTTTTGGTAAGGGTAATGATATTACCTATCTGCAATACCTGGGCGGCTTTCATTCCTGGATTGATTTTGGGGTACTGTGGTTTGTAGCCGCTTTGTTGTTGTTCAGTTTGCTGTATGCAGGCATTATGTTGTTGATTAAAAGCAGGCCATTATCATTAGGGCAGGTTCCGGGTGTTTTAACCATTGTTTTATTTGCATTGACACTGGCTTTGGGCAGTTACCTGGTAAGGTGTGTATTTCCGGTTGGTTGGGTATTATCACCAGTGGGTTTTCAGTTAGGACATTTTGTACAATATATAGCGCTGTTTGCTTTGGGTATAGTGGCCTCGCGCGGGCAATGGCTTAGTAAGCTCCGCTATAAAATGAGTAAAGGCTTTGCTGTAATGGTTTTAGTAATGATCGTAGTGGTTTTCCCGGTAATTTATTACGTAAAAGTTGCTACTAATAGTCCTGTTGAAACATTTAACGGCAACGGGTACTGGCAATCATTAATGTATGCCTGCTGGGAACAATTTACAGGCATATTTATTATAACCGCCTTGCTGGGCATAGCTAAACAAAAATGGAATGGGCAGTCGGTACTGATGAAAAAATTATCAAGAGCTGCCTTCGGGGTGTATATTTTTCATCCGCTGGTATTGATTTCTTTATCCATGCTATTTAAAACATGGGGTGTTGATCCTGCGGTTAAATTACTGTTTGTGGCGCCATTGGCGGTTTTCGGCTCATTTATACTGGCACATTTGCTGTTAAAAATACCCGGCGTAAAAGCTGTAATTTAACGTATTAAAGCTGTCCCGAATTTATATTCGGGACAGCTTTTTACTTATGCATTAAACCTATCGGCAAACTCCCTTGCAAATACTTCCAATTTTCTCTTGCTTGTAATGATGGGTTTATTTAAATCATAGTCCTCCCATAATTTTCCGCTGCGCACCGCGGTTCCCATTTCTACAAAGTTTTTTGCAAGTTCTTCAGGTACTCCACTTTGTATTATCCCGCTTAATGCCTGGTCGTCGGTAAATTCTACCCATTGTAGTTCTGGTTTGCCAATGGCTGCACCTAAAACAGCTGCTATTTCTCCGGTAGTACGGTCATCGCTTGCTAAATAGCGTACACTTTTTCCTGTAAAAGGGTGTTGAATTTCTTCGGCAGCAGCAGCGCCGATATCTTCGGGATGAACCATAACCAGTCTTGTGTTGCTGTCATAATTTGTTCCGAGAAAACCCAGGTTCCTGATCATATCTATATTATTATAAAAATTAATATAAAAGAAGGGGGCCCGAAGATGTTTTATGGCTACATTTTCCAGCTTATTCAGTGCAGTTTCTACATCATGCACTCCTTTGATAGGTCCTGTGCCTTCATCAAGGTGCGCGCCAATACTGCTTAAATTAACTACCCGGGATACGCCGGACCTGTGAATAGCCTCTGCGTAATTTTTACCGATACCTGCTACATATTGCCGGTAGTTAGACGCGCCAAAGTTAGGCGGTACCATAGTATACAACACATTTGCGCCGGCAAAAGCCTTTGTCAAAAAATCTACGTCGGCTACCGAACCAATGGCAGCCGTAGCGCCTAATGCTTCAATATCTGCTATTTTATCCTGATTACTGCTGATAATTGTTACCTGATGTCCTGCATCAATTAATTGTTTAGCCAGCGGTTTGCTGATATTTCCCAATGATCCTGTGAGTGTGATTTTCATAATCTTTATTGCTTTGATTTTGTTGACAACAAAGTTATATTTGTACTTACTTTTATACAAGTACTTACCCTAAAGTATGTATCATGACCGAGATCAAAGAAAGTTCAACCATACAGGAAAATAAACAAACGGCTTTTAAAGAGTGCCCTGTAACCTATGTAATGAATAAGATAGGCGGGCACTGGAAACCCATCATCCTGTATCACTTGTTATCAGGCAGTAAACGGTATAGTGAATTAAAAAAAGCGATCCCCGCTATTACCGAAAAAATGCTGATCCAGCATCTTAAGCAATTGGAAGCTGATAATTTGGTAGCCAGAAAAGCTAAGCCTGTAGTACCCCCATATGTTACTTACAGCCTTACCACATCGGGTTTAGCTTTAAAACCGGTTTTGTATACCATGGCCGTATGGGCTATTGAAGAGAGTGGGAAAAATGCATCGATATTTTATAAAAGCCTGGATGATTTTCCGGGGTGATATTAAACAATAAAAGGCTGCGCCAAAAGGGCAGCCTTTTATTGTTTTTATGGTAGAGTATTGATGTATCTACTGTGCTTTCAAACTATCGGCTTTGGCTTTTGCTTTTTTCTTAAAGAATCCGCGGAGCAAAAAGTTGTGCTGTACTGCCTCAAGATCGTCATTTAACTTAACGGAGCTTTGCTGCAGCAGGTTTAGTGTGCTTTGTACTTGAGTTGCTCCTTTAGGGTCATTCAGCAGTACGCCAATAGCATTATCGGTAGTATTAAGCTTATTGCTGGCTTTGGTCAAATTTTCTGTTAAGGTTGATGCATTGGCAGCTGTTTTTTGTAATTGGGTAACAGCCTGGCTTATCTTGCTAAATGTAGCGGTATCTGTAAGCAGTTTATCAGCAAAGCCGCCCTTGGTGTTCATTTTATTGCTGAAACTGTTAAGCTGTACGGCCATGTTTGCCGCACTTTGAGTAGCTGCCTGCAAATTACGCATAGCGCTGCGTAGTTGCATAGCCAGGGTACTATCGGCCATTAATGCACCTACAGTTCCTTTGCCTTCCAGTATTTTATGACTTAATACTTTAAAATCAGTAGTGATGGCTAATATGTTTTGGTTGTTTTCCTGCAGGGTTTTAAGCATATCATCAGTCGATAGCATTTTTTCGGCTTGTAGTTCATCACCATCCTGTATTACCGGGGCTTGTGGGCTGCCACCATCAATAACAATGATCTTATTACCTATCAATCCATCCGAGCTTATTTTGGCACCGGCATCATGATGGATATACTGCTGGGTGGCTTCGTCAATGCTCATAAACACTTGTACCCGCGATGGACCTATGAATTTAACATTGCTGATGGTACCCACTTTAACACCCGAGAACCATACGTTATTGCCCTTTTTTAACCCGGCAACATCACTGAATATCGAACTGATATGAATATTTTTTACAAAGCTTTTTTGCTGGCCCCCAAGTGTAAATACACCAAGTATAAATACCACGAGGCCGAGTGCTAAAAATATGCCTACTATAATTGCTTTTTTATTTTCTGATGCATCCATGATAATGGTATAATGTCTATTGTATAAAGTTATAGTCGTAAAAAGGTTTCACCCTGTCATCATTAGTGTTAAATACTTCATCAAAAGTACCGGTACGCTGAAATTGCCCGTCGAGCAGCATGGCTATCCTGTCGCCGGTTTGTTTGGCGCAGGTTAAGTCGTGGGTTATAATGATCGATGAAGTATTAAAACGTTGTTGTACTTCGTTAATAAGCGCGTTAATCTCGATGCAGGTTATCGGATCAAGCCCCGCGGTTGGTTCATCATATAGCATTACTTCGGGGTTAAGGATCAGGGTACGGGCAATGCCAATACGCTTACGCTGCCCGCCCGAAAGCTCTGCAGGCATTTGGTTAATGGTGTGCGACAGGCCCACAGCATCCAATACTGTTTCAACAGCTGTATTAATTTCCTTACGGGTGATGTTTTTGCGGTTACGTACTAACGGAAATTCCAGGTTTTTTCGCACCGTCATACTATCATATAGGGCACTGTTTTGAAACGAAAAGCCTATCCTGATACGCAGTTCCTGCAATTCCTTTTCGGTTATATGTGCAAAATCATGGCCCAATACAGTTATTTCGCCCTCATCGGGCTTTAATAAACCTGAGATGATCTTTATTAATACCGATTTACCGGTACCTGACCTACCGAGCACCACCAGGTTTTCGCCCTGGTACAGATCAAGGTCAATGCCGCGCAGTACAGCAAAATCCTCAAATGCTTTTTTAAGCCCTCTGATGCTGATAACCGGGTTGCTATGATCTGCCTGTGTTTTTACCTTTTTCATATTCCTGTATTAACGGAACCAGCTGGTTATCTGTACAATAATAATTTCTTCAATAAATACCAGGAACATGGCGGTTACTACCGCGCCATTGGCTGCTTTACCCACGCCCTCGGTTCCTTTGGTGGAGTTATAGCCCTGATAGCAGCCAACAATACCTATGGTAAAGCCGAATACAATTGATTTAATTAACGATGCCACAAAATCAACAAACGTTAAAGGTTCAAACACCTGCTGTATAAAAGTACTCCAACTGGTACCTTCATTTTGGCTCACATTTAAATACCCGCCTAAGATGGCTATAAGAGCGGTATAGGTTGATAAAATAGGTATGGTAAGGGTAGTAGCCAGCACGCGGGTACAAACCAAAAATTTAAAGGGTTTGGTACCTGATACTTCCATAGCGTCAATTTGCTCTGTTACCCGCATCGAGCCCAGTTCGGCGCCAATACTTGAACCCACCTTGCCCGATGCTATAAGCGCGGTAACCAAAGGTGCTAATGCACGCATGATAGCGATGGATACCAGAGATGGCAGCCATGATTGCGCCCCAAACTCAGATAGCGACGGCCTTGATTGTTTTGTGAATATTACCCCAACAATAAACCCGGTTACTGATATTAAAGTAAAGGAACGTACACCCACTTCAAAACACTGGCGTACCACTTCTTTAAGTTCAAAAGGGGGTAAAAAAGCTTCTTTAAAAAAGCGTAATATGAATTGGTTGATCTTATACAGATCGGTAAAAAAGTTTATAAAACTTTGTTTAAGCTTTGAATTCTTTTTATAAACGGTTGTTGTGCTTTCTGCTGTATCCATTAAATATGATATAGTAGGTATTTGTCAATTTAATTATGGTTACTCTACAATAACTCATTGCATTTGTTTGCCGCAGTGTGTATTAGCAGGCAGTTTTTTCAGTTCAGGCCCGATGAAAACTTTTTAAACCAAATTGTTGCAGTATCAAAAACCATACTTTATTGAAATAAAAGTATCACAAATTTCAATTCAATAGTTTAACTTTTCGCAATACTTTTATACATTTTGGTTAATATTCAATTAAAAAAAGTAAAAAAAGTATTATACCTTACTTCTTAATTGCAGGTACATTTGATATCAATCAATTGTAAGCCAGGTTTAAAACATAAACCAGGGATGCGTAAGTTAAGCAGGTAATTTTAAATAACATGTTAAATTGAGTTTAAGTTTTTGACCATTTGGGTAAAAAGTTAAAACTTCAATTGCCTGCAAACCTAAGAGTTATAATTTATATAGAATAATATAGCCAGAAAAATATAGTTAATGAAGTGTAAAATTTCAATATTATGCTTTTTGCTGCTGTTCATCAATCGCTCTTTGCAGGCGCAAAATGACCAGTTTCAATTTTCACATCTGGATATTAACAATGGGTTATCGCACAACCAAATAAATTGTATTTTAAAGGATAGTAAGGGTTTTATGTGGTTTGGTACGCTATCGGGCCTTAATAAATATGATGGGTATAAATTTAATGCTTATAAACACGCCGTAAGTGATACCACTACCTTAAATGACGATTATATAGTTAGCATAGCAGAGGGGCCGGAGCATAATATATGGGTTGAAACCCGTAACGGCTTTAATATTTACAATCCATCAACAGAAAAATTCAGCCACAATATAGGCGGCTATCTTAAAAATATCGGACTTCCCGATGCCCGGATAACGGCGTTGAAAAAAGACAGTTTTGGTAATTTTTGGTTTTTACATGCCACAAAAGGCATTTATAAATACGATGCCTCATCGCGCAAAGTAACCCATTTGGTCCATAACAGTGCTGATGATAACTCCATTTATAGTAATACCGTATCAGATCTGTCGGTTGATTCAAAGGGCAATATATGGCTGATATACAGCCTGGGTGTATTAGAAAAACTAAATCCGGTAACCTACAAGGTAAACTACCGCTCGCAGGTAATGGAAAAATTGCCCGCGGGCCTAAATACAGCCTATAGGGTATATATTGATAAGCAAGACGACCTGTGGTGCTTTGTGCCTACTTATTCATCGGGGGTATATTACGTAAGTACTAAAAACAATATTTTTAAGCATATTGATAAAGGTGATGGCCCCACACATTTAAATACAAATGTAGTGGCCAACGTAATACAGGATGATAAGAACCGGATCTGGATAGCCACAGATCATGGCGGTATCAACCTGCTTAACAAACAGGATTTTAACATACGATACCTGCTTAACCGCGAGGACGATATAAAAACGGTTGGCCAAAACAGCGTTACCCTGCTTTATAAGGATAACACTGGCATCATTTGGGTGGGTACCTACAAACGGGGGGTAAGTTATTATCACGAAAGCATTATCAAATTTCCGCTGTATACACACCACTCGTCTGATCCTTTAAGCCTGCCTTTTAGTGATATCAATAATTTTGCAGAAGACAGGGCCGGAAATATATGGCTGGGTACAAACGGCGGAGGACTGATATATTTTAATCGTAAAAACGGCAGCTTTAAACAATATCTGCATAGTGCCACAAATAAAAACAGCCTCACCAATAATGTAATTGTGTGCATGTTTGTTGATCATGAGCAAAACTTATGGATAGGGACTTATTTTGGTGGACTTGATTGCTTTGACGGAAAAACGTTTACCCATTATAAACATAATGATGCCGTACTTGGTAGCATATCCGAAGACAGGATCTGCGCCATTAGAGAAGATTCGGAACATAATTTATGGGTAGGCACATTAGCGGGGGGACTTAATGTGTTTAATCGTAAAACACAACAGTTCACCAACTATAAATTTAACGGCTATAATGGCAAGAACAATATTCACTCCAACTATGTAAGCGCTATTTTAGAGGATAGGCGAAAAAATATCTGGGTGGTAACCTCCTATGGCATTGATGTTTTGATGAAAAAAGCGCGCCAGTTTGTGCATTATATGCATGATGATAAAGATCCGGCCAGCCTTATAAACAACAATACCAATAATATTTTGGAAGATAGCCAGGGCTTGATTTGGGTAAGCACACGCGAGGGCATCAGTATTTTTAATCCGGCAACTCATAAGTTCACTAATATTATCAAACAGGATGGCCTGCCCGATAATACGGTGATTGACATGCAGGAGGATGAAAAGCATAATATGTGGGTAAGTACGCCCAATGGCCTGTCAAATATTATTGTATCGCGGCAAGCGAGCGGATTAAAGTTCCGTTTTATAAATTATAACGAGACCGAGGGTTTGCAAGGGCGTGAGTTTACAGAAAACTCATCATACAAAACACGCAAAGGCGAATTGATATTTGGCGGTGGAAATGGATTTAACATTTTTAAACCAGCTAATATTCAGTTTAATAAAAGTGTGCCTAATTTGATTTTTACTGATTTTCAGGTGTTTAACCAAAGCATTGGTGCCGGCGATAAGATAAATGGCGACGCCATACTGGCAAAATCGATTACAGAAACAAAATCATTGAAACTCAGGCATAGCGAGAATGTATTTTCTATAGAGTTCGCGGCCCTTAATTACTTTAATCCTGATAAAATAAAGCTGCAGTACATGATGCAAGGCTTTGATAAGAATTGGATAACGGCAGATAATAAGATCAGGAAAGCTACATATACCAATTTGGATGCCGGCGATTATATATTTAAAGTACGTACAACAAACAATGAATTTTGGAACGCTAAAGAAATTACTCTGCATGTTACCATATTGCCCCCATTCTGGAAAACTACCTGGGCATATTTGCTGTACATTCTTTTATTTATTGCCACGCTGCTTTATTTACGCCATCGGGGCATACAAAAAATAAAAGCGCAGTTTTCTATTGAAAAAGAGCGTGAGGAAGCCCAGCGTATGCATGAGCTTGATTTGATGAAGATCAAATTCTTTACCAATGTAAGCCATGAGTTTCGTACGCCATTATCGCTCATTATGGCGCCTGTTGATAAAATATTAAAGCAAATAGCCGAGCCCGATTCCAGGCGGCAGTTGCTGATGATTAACCGTAATGCCCGCCGCCTGCTTAACCTGGTAAATCAGTTAATGGATTTCAGAAAAATGGAATTCCAGGAACTCAGGCTGCACAAAAAATCGGGCGATATCATCAGCTTTATTAAAGACCTGTCGTTATCGTTTACTGATGTGGCCGACCAAAAGAATATCACGTTTGTTTTTGATACCGATACCGAAGCGTTTTATACCAGCTTTGATCATGATAAAATTGAACGGATATTATTTAATTTACTCTCCAATGCCTATAAATTTACGCACGAGGGCGGGCAGGTAAGCGTATTGCTTAGCTTAAAATACCAAAGTGATACGAACGATCATCAACTGGAGATCAGGGTTATGGATACAGGTATTGGTATCCCGGCAGATAAACAGGGCAGGATCTTTGAACCATTTTTTCAGCATGATATTCCCGGCTCTATGTTAAACCAGGGGAGTGGTATAGGGCTGTCTATCACCAAGGAATTTGTTAAACTGCACAATGGAGAAATTTTGGTGGAGAGTGAGCATGACCAGGGCAGCTGTTTCACCGTGTTCCTGCCGCTGCAACAGCTGGACGAAAGTTTGTTTACCGATACTACTTTGTTACTAAAACATGAGGTAGAAGGATTTATTGATCTGGAATCAGTAAAAAGTAATCAGCATAAAGAAAACCGTGACTGTAAAAAGCTTACAGTACTATTGGTAGAGGATAATGAAGATTTTAGGTTTTATATTAAAGATAACCTGAAAGATCATTTTAACATTATTGAAGCCGAGAATGGTAAGAAGGGATGGCAAAAGGCCCTTGCTCAACACCCTAATCTGATCGTGAGCGATATCAGTATGCCCGAAATGAACGGGATTGACCTATGCCTCAAGATCAGGAATGATTCGCGCACTTCACACATCCCGGTGATATTATTAACCGCCCTTATAGGCGAGGAGCAACAACTAAAAGGTTTGGAAACTGGCGCCACCGATTATATGACCAAGCCTTTTAATTTTGAGATCCTGCTGTCAAAGATCAAAAATATCCTGAACCAGCAGGAGGATATGCGCAAAACCTACCGCAAACAGGTGGATGTTAAACCAACAGATGAGCATATTGATTCGCCGGAAGAACTGTTCATTAAAAAGGTTTTGCTTTTGATAGATAATAACATATCTAACCCTAATTTTTCGGTAGAGGAATTAAGCAGCGAAATGTTTGTAAGCCGCTATACGCTGTACAAAAAAATCCTGCAAATGACTGGTAAAACGCCAAACGAACTGGTACGTTCCATGCGATTAAAAAGGGCCGCGCAATTGCTGGAAACCGGGCATTTAACCATATCGCAAATTTGCCATAAAGTAGGCTTCAAGAGTCAAAAATACTTTGTACGCACCTTTAAAGCCGAGTTTAACAGCATTCCATCCAAGTACCTTGAAGGGGTTAATGAGGGGGATTAAGACAGTGTTTTAACGTTGTCACCCCCAGTCCACAATAAAGCCTCACCCAACCCTCTCCAAAGGAGAGGGCTTTAAAACACTTTTTAAAAGTCTCCCCCTTTGGGGGAGATTTAGAGGGGGCTTCTGTATTCAATTCCACCAATTTCAACCCCACTTATAATACTATTATCTCAACTCTATGATCTCTTAAAAAGTTCAATAGGGTCACATTTGTAAATAAGTACACAGTATTATAACTATTTTAATTATTAAACTATTGATTATCAATAATTTAATTAGAGTTGACATTTGTGCCCCTATTTATCCACAACCAGGTATCAACTACCATATAATTTTACCCTCATTATAATCAATATCAAAGCAAGGTTCAAATTTTACCTGGCCTGGTATAAACCTAATAAGAATATTTAACCAATTTATTGAAGCAATGCCCGTCGTTTTTTAATGATGGCAGCATGTCGGGAGTTTTAATGATATACAATATCATCAAATAACCGGCCGCTAAGACGCAGGCAATTGCAAATTATCGAACCAAAAAATCTAAGTAAATCAATAACTAACAAATCAATTATGAGAAAAATTCTACGAATAGCCTTGCTGTTTGTTTGCTGTATTCTTGTAGCTGCAGTGGCCAACGCCCAGGATACAGGTACACTAATAAGGGGAACAGTTACAGATGATCAAGGCGTAACCCTGCCCGGGGTTACCGTAACAGCAAAAAATGTTAATGCCATTACAGGCGCTAATGGTAATTATCTTATCCGGGTACCGGCAGGTACCACAACCCTGAAATTCACCTATGTGGGTATGAGCGCTACAGACGTTCCAATTTCTGGTAAAACGGAAATCAACGTAACGCTAAAATCAAATGCAAGCAATTTAAGCGAAGTGGTAGTTATTGGTTACGGCACAGTACGCCGGGCCGAAGTTACCTCATCCATTTCGTCGGTTTCGGCTAAGGATATTAAAGATCTGCCTGTTGCCGGTATTGATCAGGCGCTGCAGGGTAAAGTAGCAGGTGTTACCATCACCAACAACAGCGGACAGCCGGGTGGCGGTGTTTCTGTACGGGTACGTGGTATTACCAGCGCCACCGGTTCAAACGAGCCCTTGTATGTAATTGATGGTGTCCAGTTTCAGGGTACCCCTGCAGGTAGCTTAAGCCAGGACTTTTTAGGTGGGGGCTCGGGCCAAACCGGTCAAAGTATTCTGGCTACTTTAAGCCCTTCGGATATTGAATCTATCGACATTTTGAAGGATGCATCGGCACAGGCTATTTACGGTTCGCGTGGTGCAAACGGTGTTGTTATTATTAATACCAAACATGGTAAGGTTAATCAAAATAAACTTAACTATGATGCTTATGTGGGCTTTTCCGAAGTTCCTAAAAAGCTAAAGGTTATGAACCTGCAGCAGTTTGCCCAATATCAAAATTCATTGGTGAATGAAGTACGCGCGGTACCAGGGAGCGGATTGGATAGCACAATTGAATTTAGAGACCCTTATGTATTAGGTCATGGTACAGACTGGCAGGATGAAATTTATCAAAGAGGAGTAACCACCAGCCATCAGTTATCCGTATCCGGAGGAAAGGATAAAACAACCTATTATTTTTCAGGCGGTTACTTAACCCAAACCGGAACGCTTATTAAAACCGGTTTTAACAGGTATAATTTAAGGGCCAGCATTGATCAGCAGGTCACCAACTGGTTAAAAGCAGGCTTTACCACTAATTTAACCAAAAGTAAACAGCAAATTGGTCTTACCGACGGGTTTGACGCGGTAACAAGTACGGTTTTGTATAATACACCCGTATCGCCAGTGCGTGATATATATGGTAACTATATTACTAATGCCAATATTGGTGGTTACCAGATAAATTTAACCAATAACCCGGTAACATTGGCCCAGTCGCGCGATGTTACAGCGGCTAATACAAAAGCATTGGGCGCCATTTATGCCGAAATTAACTTTTTTAAGGGCCTTACTTTAAGAAACGAGTTTAACTATAATTTCAACCTGGAAAGTGATCACGCTTATCAGCCATTTTTGCAAAACACCGAAACGGGGGATGTGATATTATCGCCAAGCCGTATAAGGGAACAAAGAACTCAAAGCTTTTACTGGGATGTTAAAAACTTCCTGAATTATGATCACGTATTTGGGGGCAAGCATAGTGTAAGCGCCACGCTGGGCCATGAAGTGCAAAGGTCTGATTATGATTTCATCAATGCAAACCGTAACAACCTGGTGGCAAACCTGCCTTCATTAAACGCCGGTGATGCCGACCTTACACAAGGCATTGGAGCTGGTGCAGGAACGTGGAGTATGGAATCATACTTTGCACGGGTTGGATATACTTACGATAACAGGTATGCTATTTCAGGAACGGTTCGTCGTGATGGTTCATCAAGCTTTGGTCCGGGTAATAGGTGGGGGACTTTCCCGGCTGTATCCGCGTCGTGGACAGTTACCAACGAGTCGTTTATGAAAGGCTTTAATGCTATAAACTATTTGAAAATACGCGGAGGCTTTGGCGAGGTAGGTAATCAAAACACAGCTACCAATGCTTTCGTATCAAATATAACTTTGTTTGGTACCGCTCCTTTTGGCCCAGGCAGTCTTCCGTACAATGTGGCTAACCCCGATCTGCAATGGGAAGCAGTAAAAACCTACAATATTGGCGCCGATCTTACAACGCTAAACAGCAAACTGGAGTTATCAGTTGATGTGTACAAAAAGATAACTACCAATATGCTTTTGTCCAATCAACTACCATCATTTTCTGGCCTGGGAACGTCATATAATGACATCCAAACACCCATAACCAACGCTGGTAAAATGACCAATACTGGTATTGATATTGGTGTTACTTCATACAATATCCAGAATAAGAATTTTAACTGGAAAACTAATTTAACCTTTAGCCATTATAAAAATGTGCTTAACCAGCTTAACAATCCTACAGCAACCCTGTCGGGTATATTCAATGAGTATGGAACCAGCAATTTAACTTCTCTTACTTCGCCAGGAGGTCCGTTAGGTACATTTTATGGCTTCGTTACCGATGGGCTGTTCAGAACCCAGGAAGAACTGGCTAAAGGGCCAATCCCAACCGGGTTAACTGTTGCACCAGGATCATTATGGCTGGGCGATATCAGGTATAAAGACTTAAACGGTGATGGTGTAATTGACGATAAGGATGAGCGTGTTATAGGCAACCCTAACCCTAAATTTACTTACGGTTTTACCAACACCTTTAGCTTTAAAGGCATTGACCTGTCAGTATTTTTATACGGAAGTTACGGTGGCCAAATCATGAACTACACCCGCAGGCAAACCGAGGCAATGACAAGTGCTTTCAATAATCAGTTGGTTACTGTATTAAACAGGTACACGCCAACAAACACCACTGCAAATATGCCAAGGTATAACCAGTGGACCAATAATAACATCAAAATATCTGACCGGTATATTGAAAGTGCTTCATACCTGCGTATCCAGAACGTGGCACTTGGTTATAGCATTCCTAAAAGTATAATCAGCAGACTTAAAATTGCATCTGCCCGGTTCTATGCCTCGGTTCAAAACCTGCATACTTTCACCAAGTACACAGGTTATGATCCTGAATTAGGCGCTCTTAACTCACAAATAGGGTTTATGAATGTAGATAACGGCCACTACCCTGTACCACGTACGTTCACGTTTGGTACTAATATTCAATTTTAATCAAGTTAATACTAAGCAAGATGAAAATAAAAATCATATTCATAATGTTTGTAGCGATTTGCCTGGAAGCTTCTTGTAAGAAGGATTTCCTGAGCCATCCATCAACAACAAGCCCCACCACCGATAACTATTATACTACAGCTGCGCAGGTAAACGGTGCTACCGGAATTTTATACAATAACGTTTGGGGCGATTGGTTCGACAAGGCTTTTACATCAGTAGGTGATGTATTAGGCGGAACTGTAACCGGTACACAGGGTAATTCCCAGTACAACTCATTTTATAACTTCCAAATTCAAAGTACTGATGGGTTAATATCAAGCACCTGGAACTCTTGCTATAAAGCTGCAGGTCAGGCATCAGTTTTAATACAAACTTTTAAAGATAAAAAAGTACAGTTGGGCAGTAACACCGGTTTCCTGGATGTAGGTATTGCCGAGGCCAGATTTATACGTGGGTTTGCTTATTTTTATATTGGCCGAGCGTTTGGCGATGCGCCAATAGTTGATAATCCGCTGGATCTTACAAAACCGGGTGCCTATCTTGTACCCCGTTATTTTCAAAAAGATGTTTTGCGTTTCGCGTTAGAAGATCTGAAAGCTGCAGAAGCTGGTCTTCCTGAAGTATCTTACCAGGATGGTCGTGTAACAAAATATGCTGCCATAGGTATGCAAGCTAAGATCTACCTGTACCTTAAAGATTATGCAAATGCTGCCGCTAAAGCAAGACAGGTAATTGATTATGCAAATGGTGCGGGTGCAGGCAAGCTTGGCTTAAATAGCAGTTACAACGCCATGTTTACATCATCTACCGTTGCTAATACCAATAATGTCGAAAATTTATTCTCCTTAAGATGGTTGGCCTCCATGGGTTGGAACGGTGGAAACAGGTTTTCAATTTATGTTGCGCCACAGCCGCTTGTTCACCCAAAACCAACCGGTGCCAACGGATACTCGGCTGTTGTGCCATCATTTGATATGTTAAACACCAATACAGGGTACGAAGCTGCAGATAAAAGACGCGGCTGGTCTGTAATGCAACAGGGATTTCATAGGGCCGATTGGGTTAATGATAATTTCCCCAATGGATTTACTTATGATACCACCGGCAAAGCTACAGACGACCATTTTATATTTACCGGCACCCGCTCAAACATTCAGAAATATATAGTGGGCACTAACAGGTCTACTGAACCGGTTACGCCAGACGGCCATACCAGCATGCCTACTTATATACTCAGATATGCTGATGTATTACTTATTTATGCCGAAGCTGTATTAGCCGGTGGTGGTTCTACCGCTGATGCTGCGGCTTTAAAAGCCTTCAACGCGGTACATAATCGTGCCGGATTAACCAGCCTTACCAGTATTACCCAAAATGATATTTTACACGAGCGAAAAGTTGAATTTGCTTTTGAAGGTGATTATTGGTTTGATATTCAGCGACAAGGCTTTACCAAAGCCGCGGCAATTGTTGCCTCACAGGAGCGGGGTACTTTGGATGGAAGTGGAAGACTTACCAGTTTTAAAGCTACGTTGACCCAGGCACAAATGTTTTTACCTCCGCCGCAGTCAGAAACTGTTCAGGATCCAAAACTGCTTGAACCTGCCGTTGCATATTATAAATAATGACCTACAACATTTAAATTATAGTAATCATGAAAAAATTATATAAACTACTGATCGTAGTGCTCACGTTTGCTGGTGGCGCATCGGTAATTACATCATGTACAAAGGAAGCACAAAAGCCCGTTGCTGCTTCATCCAATCCAATAGCCGATAAGCTTGATCCCGATTCGGCTAAAGGTGGGGCTGCATTAATATTGACAGGTAGCGGCCTTGGTCAAATTCAATCCGTCGTTTTTGAAACGGGAAACGTTCCGGCCCCGTTCAATACGGTGCTTAATACTGATAAGGCTTTAATATTCAGGGTTCCTGATACGGCTAACGGAGGTAAACAGAACATTATAATTACCAACAAATTAGGTAAGCAATTGAAAGTGCCATTTACTGTGATCGCGCTTCCTGTTATATCATCAGTATCTAACTACAATTTTACGAGTGGTACAAGTATTACAATTGCTGGTAATAACCTGGGCGATGTTTCATCCGTAAAGTTTGTTGGCTCAAATGATGCAATTACCATTGTGTCAAAAACAAAAAAGGAACTGGTTATAACCATGCCTGCAAATAGTTCGGTTTTGGGCGCGCCTTTAATTATTACTAATTCAACAGGCCCGGTTACTACTACCCAGGTATTTGAAAATTTGGATAAAGCTTACAAGATTTTTACAGATGATTATGGTACTGATGGATGGGCTAATAACTCATGGGGCCCGGCAACAATATCTGCTACGGTATCCAAATCAGGTACAAAATCATTTGCGGCAACCTATGCTAAGGGTAACTGGAGCCAGGATGGTTTTTCAAACTGGTCTAATGGTTTTGCCAGCAATCCATCTTACAAATACCTCACATTCTGGCTCAAAGGAGCATCAGAAGATTATACCCTTTACATCACTGGCGACAAGCGTGCAGGCGGGTTCGGCAACTCTGATGTATCGGCCCCGATCACTGTTCCGGCAAATGTTTGGACTTATTTTAAAATACCGCTTACCACGCTTGATCTTTGGAACAAAGGGACACCGTTTAATCAATTAGGTTTCTGGATAAAGGGACCTAATGACCAGGATGAGACATTCTATTTTGATGATGTACTTATTGTAAACCAATAATTACGCCTTAACATCCGGCCTGCAAAAGACCTTGCCGGGCCGGATGTTTTTTAACCAATGGGTACAGTTAATTTACAACTACTAATAACAATGTATATAAATTGATTTTTTTATGTTAAATTAGTATCAATATTAACACTCTTATTTGTATGCCTAATATATGATGACAAGTAACGTAATGCGTGAAATAACACCGCTAACCCCAAGCGATTGCTTTACTATTTTTTCGAGGGTCAAAAAAAAGTTCGACTTCCCGCTTCATTACCATGACGAGTATGAGCTAAATCTGATCATTAATGCCAAAGGCGCCAAGCGGGTTGTGGGCGGGCATATCGAAGTTATTGACGACCTGGAGCTGGCGCTGGTAGGGCCAAATCTGTACCATGCCTGGTTTACGCATCAATGCCAAAGCGAGGAGATCACTGAAATTACCATACAATTCCATAAGGATCTTTTTGATGAAAAATTTTTGAAACGCAACCAGTTAAGCTTTGTGAAAAGTATGCTGGAGCGTTCACAAAGAGGTATTGCGTTTTCGCCCGAAACTATTCTGGCGCTTAAAGGCAGGATATTGGATTTGGATAAAAAGAATGGATTCGACTCAGTATTAGAGCTATTATCCATACTGCATGATCTTTCCATATCGCGCAATATGAAAATGCTTTCGGATCCAAGCTTTACCAACGAAAAGTTTTATTACAACAGCAGGCGCATTGAAAGGGTGTTTGAGCACATGAACATGAACTACAATAAACAGGTTACTCTGGCCGAAGTGGCTAAAATTGCCAACATGCCCGAGGCCTCGTTTAGCCGGTTTATTAAAAAACGTACCGGTAAAACGTTTATTGATAGCCTTAACGAAATAAGGTTGGGCCATGCATCACGTATGCTTATCGATTCGACCACTACCGTAGCCGAAATTGCCTATAAATGTGGCTTTAACAACATATCAAATTTCAACCGGATATTTAAACGCAAAAAGCTTTGCATCCCTAAGGAGTTCAGGGAAACTTATACCGGTAATCGCGTATTTATTTAAGTTTTGACATTCAATTGGCGATGATTTTGAAAATATCAGGGCCATTTTGTTAAATAAACCAAAATATAAAGTTAAAATAGTATTATAATAGGGTTGTTGATAAATTTATTTTAGCATTAACCTTTATATACCATTTGACACCGACATCATATTGCCATATCAGCACCTTCAAACAACCTAAATGAAATTACACTTACTTGATGTTGCCATTATAGTTTTATACTTGTTAAGCACCATTTTTATAGGTTTATGGTACCGTAAAAAAGCGCGCGAAAACAAAGAAAGCTACATGCTTGGAGGTAAATTATTACCCTGGTATAAGCTGGGTTTAAGTGATGCTTCTGACATGTTCGACATTAGTGGTACCATGTGGATGGTAAGCCTGTGTTTTGTGTATGGCATGAAAAGCATCTGGATACCCTGGCTATGGCCGGTATTTAACCAGGTGTTTTTAATGATGTACCTGTCGCGGTGGCTACGCCGCTCAAACGCGGCCACCGGTGCCGAGTGGCTGGCCACCCGCTTTGGCAAGTCGGGTCCGGGAGTAGGTGAGTCGCACATGGTGGTTATCGCATTCGCGCTGTTAAGTTGTCTTGGTTTTTTGGCTTATGGTTTTATTGGCCTGGGAAAATTTATCGAAATTTTTATTCCCTGGGAGTTGGTTAAGGCTTATGTGCCATTTAATGTCGCGCCGCAGTATGTGCCGAATATATATGGTATTGTTTTTACCCTGTTTGCCATGTTCTATTCCATCTTAGGCGGGATGCATAGCATTGTACTGGGCGATATGATCAAATACAGTATCATGACGGTAGCCTGTATCTGGATTGGCTTTATAGCAGCAAACAAATTAACAGGTCATAACCTGAACGTGCCCAACGGCTGGTACAGCCCCTTCTTTGGTAAAAACCTGGGCATGAGCTGGACGGGCATCATCAACGAAGTAAATCAAAAGATAAAGGACGATGGCTATTCGCTGTTCGGTTTATTTTTCATGATGATGACCTTTAAGGGCTTTTTTGCCGCATTGGCCGGGCCGGCGCCTAATTATGATATGCAAAAGATCCTCTCTACCCGCTCGCCCGAAGAGGCCAGCAAAATGAGCGGTTTTGTAAGCATCATATTATTGCCCATCCGTTACTCGCTCATAGTAAGCTTAACCGTATTAGGCTTGCTATATTATAATGAAATGAACCTAAAGGATGCCACCGGTGCTATCGATTTTGAAAGGATTTTGCCGGCGGTTATCAATAACTTTTTACCAGTTGGCCTGGTAGGATTACTGCTGGCCGGTTTGCTTGGTGCGTTCATGAGCACATTTAGTGGTACCATGAACGCTGCGCAGGCCTATATAGTGAATGATATCTACTTAAAATATGTTAACCCAACGGCATCTACCAAAAAAATCATCGCCATGAATTATCTGGTTGGCGTGGTTGTGGTTGCAGTGGGGGTGATCCTTGGCTTTTTTGTAAAAGATGTGAACAGCGTTTTGCAATGGATCGTATCCGCACTGTATGGCGGCTATATAGCCTCGAACGTTTTAAAATGGCATTGGTGGCGTTTTAATGCTAACGGATTTTTTTATGGCATGCTGGCGGGTATATTATCATCAATGGTATTCTCATTACTTATACCATCGGGTGAATTATTGTACTGGTTCCCGTTGTTGTTTTTGATCTCCATGGCAGGTTCTGTCATTGGATCATACGTTACGCCGGCAACGGACATGGAAGTGTTAAAATCGTTTTACAGCAATGTGCGGCCCTGGGGTTTTTGGGAACCCGTTAAACAATTGGTAATGGCGGATGACGCGGCATTTGTACCCAATAAAAATTTTAAACTAAATATGTTTAATGTGGTGGTTGGTACCATAGGGCAGCTATGTCTTACTATATTACCTATGTACCTCATATTAAATCAAAAATTGCCCTTGCTGGTTACCATCGGCCTGCTGGCGGTTATTATGATGATACTGAAAAGAACGTGGTGGAATAAATTAAAAGATTATTGAGAATTAGCTTATATGATACAGGAATTTAAACAAAGGTTAGCCAGGTTGCAGGATGAACTTACGCGACTGATCAACACCCCCAATGAAATAGCAGGTACAGGCAATGGTATTTTTGATCGCTACAAGCACCCGGTGTTAACAGCGGCGCATACCCCAATTAACTGGCGGTATGATCTTGATGCTAAAACCAACCCGTATTTAATGGAGCGTATTGGTATCAATGCGGTTTTTAATGCAGGGGCCATAAAATTTAATGACAAGTACTTGGTAGTTGCCCGCGTTGAAGGAGCCGATCGGAAATCATTTTTCGCGGTAGCCGAAAGTGCAGACGGGATCAACAATTTTACCTTTTGGGATTACCCGGTTGATCTGCCTCAAACTGATGAGCCCGATACCAATGTGTACGATATGCGTTTAACCCGGCACCAGGATGGTTGGATATATGGTCTGTTTTGCACCGAAAGGCGCGATCCAGCAGCCCCGGCGCATGATCAGTCAATGGCGGTAGCAGCCTGTGGTATAGCACGTACAAAGGATATGATGAACTGGGAACGTTTGCCCGATCTGAAAACCAATTCGCCACAGCAACGGAATGTGGTATTGCACCCGGAGTTTGTTTATGGTAAATATGCTTTATATACCCGTCCGCAGGATGGTTTTATAAGTGCCGGGACTGGTGGCGGTATTGGTTTTGGTTTGTGCGATAATATAGAGAATGCGGTTATTGATCAGGAAACTATCATCGATAATAAAAACTACCACACCGTTTATGAGGCCAAAAACGGCCAGGGACCTGCACCTGTTAAAACAAAACAAGGATGGCTGCATTTGGCGCATGGAGTACGTAATACCGCCGCGGGCTTGCGTTATGTGCTGTATATGTTCATGACCGATCTAAATGACCTTA
Source organism: Mucilaginibacter sp. P4_E8 (assembly GCF_056401495.1). Classification (NCBI taxonomy): domain Bacteria; kingdom Pseudomonadati; phylum Bacteroidota; class Sphingobacteriia; order Sphingobacteriales; family Sphingobacteriaceae; genus Mucilaginibacter; species Mucilaginibacter sp. P4_E8. The sequence continues at coordinate 37,891 of NZ_JBFUJG010000010.1, read as the reverse complement.
CCAAAGTATTATACAAACCTGGCGGTTATTTTTTAGCACCTGAAGGTGAGGAGCGGATAGGGGACGTATCAAATGTGGTGTTTTGTAATGGCTGGATAGCTGATGATGACGGAACAGTTTACATTTACTACGCATCGTCAGATACCCGGATGCATGTGGCTACTACTACCTTGAATAAACTAATTGATTATGTAGTAAATACTCCGGCTGATGGCTTAAGGTCGTCCACATCGGTTGATGCCATTTATCAGATCATTGACAATAATAACAATTTGCATAAAAACGAGCAAGAGACTGTGCGAATCCCCTCTTGAGAGGGGAACTTAACTTGCACCAGGAAATGATAACAGTTATGATTAAACAATTAAAATATACACTAATAGAAGCATGGGGATGTGCGAATCCCCTCTTGAGAGGGGCGGAGGGTTGTGTTTTTCAATCATGATGGACAACACACCCCTACCACAACACAATTCAACGCACCCCCTCTCAAGCGGGGAGCAGGAGCCCGTGCGCCTGCTTAGTGAACTGAAAAAGGAGCTTAATGCGGAATTGAACAATATCCTTAATTACTGGCTAAAAAATTCTCCCGATGAAATAAATGGTGGTTTTTGGGGAAAAATTGATAATGATAACCAGGTTAGTCCTGCGGCTCCAAAGGGATCAGTATTGAACGCCCGCATTTTATGGAGCTTTTCGGCTGCTTATAATCAAAAGCCTGATGAAGCGGTTTTGCAAATGGCGCAGCGTGCCTACGAATATATTACAGCCCATTTTATCGACCATGAATTTGGCGGGGTGTATTGGTCGGTTGATAACAAAGGGAATAAGCTGGATGCCAAAAAACAAGCGTATGCCAGCGCGTTTACCATATATGCTCTGAGCGAATACTACATGGCATCGGGCTTTGAGGAAGCCAGAGGCCTTGCGATCAGCTTATACCATTTACTGGTTGATAAAAGCTATGACCAGTACAAAACCGGTTATCTGGAAGCCTTTACGCGTGATTGGCAACCGATAAATGATCTGCGCCTGAGCGCAAAGGATGCTAACGAAAAAAAGACGATGAACACCCATTTACATGTACTGGAGGCTTATACCAACCTGTACCGCATTTGGCCAGATGAAGCGCTCAGGAAGCAGATAGAAACGCTTATTGATAACTTCTGTGATCATTTTATTGATGCTCAAACCCACCATCTCATCCTGTTTTTTGATGAGGATTGGAACCGCCGGTCAGACACGGTATCATACGGACATGATATTGAAGCCACATGGCTTTTGCTGGAAGCCACCGAGGTGATAAGCGATCAAGTACGTGAAAAGCGGGTAAAAAAGATCTGCCTGGAAATAACCGGTGCAACATTGGAGGGTTTGGATGCTGATGGGGGCTTATGGTACGAGTATGAACCGGCCGCCCGGCATCTCATAAAAGAAAAACACTGGTGGGTGCAGGCCGAAGCGATGGTTGGGTTTTTTAATGCCTGGCAAATAAGCGGTGATGAAAAATATCTTGACCTATCGTTAAACAACTGGGCTTTTGTAAAAAGTAAAATACTGGACAAGCAAAATGGCGAATGGTTTTGGGGTATTACCGCCGATGGAAGTGTAATGCCGGGCGAAGATAAAGTAGGATTATGGAAATGCCCTTATCACAACAGCAGGGCTTGTATCGAAATTATTAAACATATACACTAAAGGAAAGAAATTACATGAAATATTTTAAGGTGATCATTGCCGGGATTTTAGTGTTTTACGGTTTGTTTGCAGATGCGCAATTATATAGCCCAAGTGATAAAAGGGCAACTACCGAAACCAGGGAACTCTTTTACAGCATGCGGCGTTTGCTGGGGAGCGGGGTAATATTTGGTCATCATGACGATACCGCGTATGGCGTTGGGTGGAGGTTTGATCCCAATCGCTCAGATGTGAAAAGCGTTACCGGATCATACCCGGCTTTATATGGCTGGGACCTGGCCAAAATTGAGCATGATAGCACTAAAGATATTAACGGCATACCATTTAAACTGCAAAAGCAATTGGTAAAAGATGCCTATGAGCGCGGTGGCATTAACACCTACTGCTGGCATATGGATAACCCGGCCAATGGCAAAACCGCCTGGGATACCACCCAGCACACGGTGAAAGACCTGATCCTCGGAGGGGCTTACCATGACGTTTACGTAAGCTGGCTTGATAAAGCGGCAGCCTATATGGCTGATCTGAAAGGGTCGCAGGGTGAGGCTATCCCTATTCTTTTCAGGCCGTTTCATGAGCTTACGGGTAACTGGTTCTGGTGGTGTAAAAATACCAGCACGCCCGATGAATTTAAAACACTATGGCAATTTACCGTTGATTACCTGCGTAAAAATAAAAAGCTGCACAATTTACTCATCGTGTATTCAGTCGCTGATTTTGAATCAGAAGAGCAATTTCTGGAACGCTACCCTGGCGATGGTTATGCCGATTTTATTGGTTTTGATAATTACTGCACCAAAAGCGTACCTTATTACCAGGCTAAGCTGGATAAGCGCCTTGCTATTTTAGATACCATTGCCGCCAGGCACCACAAATTAGCTTGCCTGCCTGAAACCGGCTATGAGCAAATTCCCATGGCCGACTGGTGGACTAAAGTGTTATTGCCAACCCTGTCAAAACATAAAGTATCATACGTAATGGCATGGCGCAATGGCCGTACAGATCATTATTATGCACCATACCCTGGTCAGGCCAGTGCCGATGATTTTATAAAATTTTACAGCAGCCAGCAAACTCTGTTTCAAAACAGGTTGACGCCATTGGGTGTGTATGGTAAGCCAAATTTGAGTAGTAGTGATGAGTGGTGAGTTTTGAGTTCTTGCCAGTTCAGGCACATTGCCTGTTCAAGCGTCAACGCTTGAATAATGTCCTGTGTAAGCGAAGGACGCTTGAACTGGCGGATGTCTGAACTAACAATTACAGTTTAGGCTAAAGCCCATAAACACTAACTATTCCGTCCCATAAATGGGACGGCAATGAATCTTTAAATCAGGGTGTTGTTTTCATTGCCGTTGGCTTTAGCCAACGGATAAAAGTAAGTAAGAATGGCTTTAGCCAAACTCATATAGCAAATCATACTAACTATTCATGACTTCCTCAATACCATCACTCCAAGCACACCAGCCAGCAGTGATGCCAATAGGATGCCATATTTAGCCTGATCAATCATTTCGGGGTGAGTAAAGGCAAGGCCGGATATAAACAACGACATGGTAAAACCAACACCGGCCAACAGTGCTACGCCAACTATTTGTTTCCAGCTGGCTTTAGCGGGTAATTGTGCACCAAACTTTATCATGAGCCAGGTAGCCAGCAGTACACCTATGAACTTACCGGCCAATAAGCCAACTGCTACACCTATACTTACCGGGTTAACCAGCGACGAAAAAAAGTTGGAACCAATAACAATCCCCGCATTTGCCAAAGCAAAAAGCGGCATTACCACAAAGGCTACCCAGGGGTGCAGCGCGAACTCCACTTTTTGCAGCGGAGTTTCGGCATCCATGCTTAGTTCTTTTATTTTTTCAATAGTATCGTGCTGCTCGGGTGTGGTTAAAGTGCTGTTGTTGGGAATGGCCTTTTCAAAATCAAACAAAAGCTTACGCAGGCTTTCGGCATAATTTTTCTCGTTGATCCTGGTTCGTGCCGGGATGGTAAAGGCTACCAGCACACCTGCAATAGTAGCATGTACACCCGATAATAAAAAGGCTACCCAAACCCCAAAGCCTATTACCAGGTAAAAAATAATGCTCCGTATGCCCAATTTATTGCCTATAAGCAGGAGCACTAATAACCACATGCCTATAGTTAATGGCATTAATGCTATATGCGAACTGTAAAATATAGCTATTACCAGCACCGCGCCCAGATCATCAGCGACAGCCAATGCGGATAAGAATACTTTTACCGATGTTGGGATATGTTTACCGGCAATAGAAAGCAGTGCAAGTGCAAAAGCGATATCAGTTGCCATAGGTATGCCCCAGCCATGTTCGGCTGTTGTGCCTTTATTAATAAAAAAGTAAATAAGGGCTGGTACCAGCATCCCGCCCAGGGCGGCCACCATGGGTAACGACGCTTTTTTTATAGTGGATAGCTCGCCGGCCATAAATTCCCGCTTTAATTCAAGTCCGATCACGAAAAAGAATACAGCCATCAGGCCATCATTTATCCACAGGTGAAGGGAGTGATCAAGAACATAGCCACCAAAGCCTAAGGAGAGTTTAATGTCCCACAGATCATGATAAAAGTGTTGCAAGGGAGAGTTTACCCATATAATAGCAACTAAAACACTTATAAAAAGTACAATACCACTGGTATGCTCCTGATGGATGAACTTGCTTACCGGCGCAGTGATTTTATCAATAGGAGATGGATGCCTCATTGCTGCCTAAATTAAGGAATTTTTATCAGGCGGAATTAAATAACCGATGATGTTTTGATTATGCAGATAATCAGATTGCGGGTATTAAATTATTAATCAACCTCAAATATTTAAAACCAATTAAACGGGTTAAGCCTTTAATAATAAAAAAGAATTATGAATGTTTATCAGCAAAAATGGATTGATGTATTGAATAATGCTCACTTGCAGGGATGGAAAATTGAAGCCCGGGGTGAGGATATATTTATTGACATGCCCCATGTAACCGACCTTAAATTAATACGGGACAATCTGCCGCAAACCTTAGGGTTAATATCCCTTGATATTGATTTGCCTAAAGAGCGCTTGAACTTTATTTTTCATAATGGATATGAGCAATTTGAATACCTGCTTAATCCCAGCGAGGCAGATCTGAATGAGGAATGATCAGATCTTGGCTTTAGACGATACCACCACTACCGAAACACCCATAGCAGCTATAAGTATAAATGATACCCTTAAGGTAGCCATGCCGGCAATAAAACCAATAATAGGTGGCCCAACTAAAAATCCCAAAAAGCCTATGGTTGATACTGCCGCCAGGGCAACACCCGGTTGCATGGTTTTTGACTTACCTGCCGCGCTAAATACCATGGGCACTACTGATGATACGCCCACACCTACCAATAAGAAACCCGCAATAGCGGTATATACATACGGAAATGCCACAGCTATTAATAATCCTGTAGCGGTTAATGCACCGCTAACCTGCAGGGTGCGTTTTAAGCCATAGCGGTGGGCAAACCAATCGGCTCTGAACCTGCCGGCCGCCATGGTTAACATAAAAGCCGTAAAACCTACACCTACAAAAGCTGGTGGTGCAAGTACTACTTTTTTAAAATAAATAACGCTCCAGTCAAACATCGCGCCTTCGCATATCATGGAACAAAAGGCAATAACACCCAGCTTTATCAGGGAATGATCGGGCATTACAAATACGGGACCGGGATCGGTTACTTTATCATCTTTTAAATACCGTGCAGCTATAATCACCCCTGTAAAAATAACCACTAGCATCAGCAAAAAATGATAAAGGGGGGAAATGTTATTGGCTATCATAAAAGTGCCTATGCCTGCACCGGCAAACCCAGCCAGGCTCCATAAACCGTGGAACGAAGCCATTATTGGTCTTTTATACAACTCCTCGGTAGCTACGGCCTGTGTATTAACGGATATGTTAACCGCATTACTGCTAAAACCAAAACATACCAGGCAAATAATAAGTTGAAATGTATTTTGCGCCAAACCCAGGCTTACCAGGGCTGTAGCGTATACCAGTAAAGCGCTGATCAGCAATTTACGGCTGCCAATTTTAGTGATGATCCAGCCCGAAAACGGGAGGGAACACATTAAACCTACGGGGAGCGAAAATAAAACAGCGCCCAGGGCGGCATCAGAAAGGCCCATGGTTTGCTGAACTGTTGCAATACGTGATGCCCAGCTTGAAAAGCTTAATCCAGCCATAAAAAACATAGCTCCCACAGCAATGCGGAGTGCTTTTTTTGATGTTAAGACTGGTAATTCAAGTGCGTCAATCATTGTAATTATGGTATCAAAGTGTAAAAAGTACACTATTGCTTATGTTTACAAAGATATAGCAATTATTTTATACTTTAATATGCTAAAACGTTTTTTACTTTAGTGTGAATTAGGCTTTTAGCGCAAATAAAAAAAACTATAAACCATTCTCCAGCCACACGGTAGCTTCCGCATTTGTTAATGTTAAAGAAGCGCCTGTCCCATCTATGGGATACAACATACAGGAAAAAGTAAGTTTAATTTTTAGTCCCTCTTCCCTTCCAATTTCAGCTGGTACCGAAGTTATGGATACAATATTAACACTGCCTGTTTGTGCTCCTCCTTTTGCACTTGTATATAATTTGCCCTGGCTATCTACATAAGTAATTGATACAAATTTGGCGTCGGCGGCATCATGATCTGTTCCAAAATTCCATGTGCCCGTTTTAACAAACGACTTGAAAACTACTGATTTATCATCATTAGGCAAGGCGTGAAACATGCCAATTTCAACCCCAAATTGTGGTTTAAACTCTTTAGAATCTGATAATAACGCGGTAAGGCTGCCTGTAATTTCGCCCTGGTCATTTGAAGTAGCCGAGGCTGATCCCGTAACCCAGCCATCAAAGCCATCAGTTTCCTGCCAGTTTAATGCCTGACCATTTAAAGTACCTTTCAAATAGTAATCTCCCGTACTTGCAGCGCTCGTATCTGGTTTGATATACCCAGGAATAGGGATAATTTTGGTTGGATAAATATCCGGATCTGGTTTACAGCTATTAATGGCCGTAAGTAAAAACAAAAAAGTAGCCGCCTTGTACAGGTTTTTCATACACACATTTATGATAAGGTTTTACCCGTACTAAAGATAATAATTGTTTAGGCTTATTGAAAAATATTAAAACTATTTAACGGTTGCGTTTGTATGCATAGCTGCAAACAAGGTAAGATATAGGTGAAAATGGGAAAAAGCGGGCGGAAATAGAGAAGTGACTTAGGAGGGCACCCACAGTATTTTTAAACTGCGGATGCCTGTATAATATATCATTAATTGCAATCACCATCGGGCGAACATGATTCGCCTTCAATTATGGTTAGTGCAGGTTTTTTGTTTTCCAGCTGCCATTCGGTAAATGATTTTTCAATTGTTTCCTGAAACACCGGAACGGCCTGTGCACCGGATATGCCGTATTTGTTGTTTAACACAAAGAACGGAACCCCTCTTATACCCAGATGCTGCGCTTGGGCAATATCATGTTTTACATCATCGGCATAGGTGCCGCTATCAAGCACCAGCTTCACTTCTTCGGCATCAAGACCTATTTCAGTACCAAGTTTAATAAGGGTATCCTGATCATCAATATTCAATCCATCGGTAAAATATGATTTGAATAGAGCTTCTTCAGCTTTATCACCAAGATTATGTTTCTTGGCCAGGTGACTAAATCTGTGGGCATTAAAACTATTGGCCACAATTGATCTGTCAAAATTATAGGTAAGACCAACTTCTGCAGCCATTTGGGTCACATGATCGTTCATTTGCTGGGCATAATCCAGTGTCCAGCCTTTTGCATCAGCAAGGTATTGCGTAATATTTGTGGTTGGATCAGTTTTCATATCAGGATTTAGCTGAAAGCTTTTCCACTCTATTTCTACCTGGTCCTGGTGTCCAAAATGCTGCAGAGCCTCTTCAAATCTTCGTTTACCAATGTAGCAGAAGGGGCACATCACATCAGACCATATTTCTATCTTCATGTTATTTCTTTTATTGATACACAAAACTAACATACCCGCGTGGCATCCCCGTAAGGGCAAAGTAAAATTCCCGGCAGCTTAAAATATTTGTACTTATAATATTTGTACACATGCCCATAAAACAATTGCTTTGTAAACCCCAACTACCATATATGATGACGAAAAGAAACTACCCGTGTTTTTGCCTTTTAACAGTACTTATCTGTTATAGTTTTACATCAGTTGCGCAGCAAAAGGCGAAGCCGGCTAACCTTAACGATAATAATTTGTTTAGTGCGGGTATTGCCTCCGCATTTATAGCCGGGCTGTATGATGCCTGGTATCCCTATAAACAGCTTAAACAGCATGGCGATTTTGGCCTAGGTGCGCCCGACCGTGTAGATGGCGAACTGTTAATATTTAAAGGCAATTTGTATAAAACGCAATATACCGGCAAAACTACCCAACTTGCTGATACCGGCAAAACACCTTATGCAATCGCTTGTTTCTTTCACCCTGTTAAGGTTTATAAACATAGCGGTACGCTAAACAAAGCTGCGTTTTACAGTTACCTGGATAGCTTGCTTACCAACCAAAACGGTATTTATGCTATACATATCAGCGGTAAATTTAAATTGGTTAAGGCCCGTGCGTTTCCGCCGGCAGATAAGCCTTATTTACCCCTTGCCGAGTTACTTGACAAGCAGCACTTTTTTGATCATGCCGATATGCAGGGCGATCTGGTAGGTTTCAGAATCCCTAAGTTTATGGAAGGCCCTCATATTGCCGGCTATCATTTTCATTTTTTATCGACCGATAAAGTGTTTGGAGGGCATGTGGTTGACCTGATTGCCGAAGACATTACCGTTGAAGTTGACCCCTTAAACAGTTTTACCATGGATATACCGCAAACAACTGATTTTAACAATTTCGATTTTAAAAAAGACCGCAAAGAAGAGATCAAAAGCGTAGAGAATGGTAAAAAGCAGTAGTGTTTAATAAAAGCGGGAAAAAGCTGGTTTACGCTCAAAAATAATTATGCTGTGTTCTTTCTTTGTAAAAGTAATTTTTAATAAATTCGAAATAATTATAAACCAGATTGTTATATTTATTGGTCGGTGCAAACCGGTAACCCCTAACTATTGATATGCCATACATACCATTGGACGAAAACCTGCCCGGAATTACAGGTTTATTGAACTATCGTCAGGATACTGCTTTTTACGGCCGACTTGCAGGCATACTTAAAACAAGTGGTTACCTGCCATCGCCAAACAGGTATGCTGCCTTAACCCCCGAAGCATGATGAAAGATTACAACAGAACGGGGATATTTTGGTGGGGCTTTATATTGTTGATAGTGCCGGGACTGGTGCACGCTTACCTGCTGATGCCTTTTCCGGGCAGCCAGGATCTGAACGCTATTACCGTATGCTATTATCTCGAAAAATTTGTTAATCCACTACGTATAGTGGGTGTCTTGCTTGTTGTTTGGTACCTGTTTAAATATTATGCAAAAAATTCAACAAAAGGCAAAATTGTAAAGGCAGTAGTGTTATTACTATGCATGGGCAGTTTTTACTTTACTGATATTGCATACAAAGCCGAAAGCATGTTTAAAGAAACAACGTCGGCAAAGTTTGCCAATGGTCTTACTAATAGAGTTCCGCTAAATTTTCTGGTGATCGGTGTAATAAACAATGGTGTTGCAAAAGCGTACCCGGTAGTTTATCTGGGCTATCATCATAAAGTGCAGGATCAGGTAGGTGAGGTGCCTGTTTTGGTAACTTATTGCACCATGTGCCGCACGGGCAGGGTATATAGTCCGGTTATAAACGGTGTAAAGCAAAATTTCAGACTGGTGGGCGCAAGGCATTATAATGCCATTATTGAAGATGAAAGCACCAAAACATGGTGGTACCAGGCTACTGGTAATGCCGCCGTTGGCGAGTTAAAAGGTAAGCAATTAAAGGAATTGCCTTATGAGCAATCAACCCTGGGCGCCTGGCTGCAAAAGCACCCAACATCGCTCATTATGCAGCCTGATAAATTGTATACTACTGATTATGCCGACCTGAAAAATTACGACCGCATACAAATAGTTGATCGCGATAGTACGCTTAAAAACAAAGATTCGCTGATCAAAAAAAGCTGGGTAATAGGTGTAATTGTAAATGGCCAGGCCCGGGCTTATGACTGGCGCCACCTGAATAACAAACGCCTGCTTAATGATGAACTTGACCACAGCTCCCTGCTGATAGGTATTGAAAAAGACAGCCTTACATACCATGCATGGAACAGTACTATAAAGGGTAAAACACTGCACTTTAACCTGGATAATAATGGCCTGCTTACCGATGAGGAAACAGCTTCGGTTTGGGACTGGGATGGTATATGCACATCTGGTCCGCAAAAGGGGCAGCAGTTAATCAAAATACAAGCTTATCAGGAGTACTGGCGTTCCTGGAAACATTTTCACCCATCAACAACGTTTTGGAAGGACGGAGGGGTAACAGAGTCTGAGCCTATGGCGGGTATTTATTGATTTTGATGCGGCTATGAGCGGTATTGGACTATGCCATAACCAGTGCAAAAGTAAAGGCACTACCCTTCAATAACAGCTATAATCTTACCAATATCGCTATCGGTAATCTGCTCATCTTCGGCTATGTTGGGGTAATATTTGTTTAGTATCTTTTTAATGATCAGGTAGCTTTCTATTGATTGAATAGGTGGATTGGCCAGCTCATTAATAATAGAGCCTACCATCTTGATCTTTTTCGCCTCGTATTGGTTCAGTACAAAATCAGAAGTCTTTTTTTTACGACTGAGCACAATCAAGTCATCAAGTTTCTTGATATCTTCAATCAAGTCCATCAGCTTTAATACTTCCACTTTTTTCATCGCGTCAAAATTAAACAAATATTTGCGCCACTAAATAACATTCAGTTAATATGTAAAAATAAATAACATAACTGTGCGCTTTAGCTTTAAATAAAGCCAAATTGTGGTGTTTTAAATAATTTATGCTTAATAGATTTTTAACAAAAAACACATTATCTTAGGTAAATAAAAACTCAATATGAAAAGAAAGATTTTTACTACTACGATGCTGGTAGGCTGTTTTATGGTTTGCCTTGCTGCTATTGCTGACCTTAATGGTAAATGGGCCGGAAAATTGGTTATGGGCGATGGTTCAGAATATCCTTTGCTGTATAATTTTAAGATAGACGGCGATAAATTAACCGGCACTGCTTTAACCCCCGAAGGTGATGTACAGATAGCCGCAGGTAAAACAGATGGTACCACTTTTTCATTCAATGTAACCACCAGTGGTATGGATATACCTCATACCGGTAAATTTTATGGCGACTCAACCGCTATTGACCTGGAGATCAATGGTTCAAAAATACACTCCGTATTAAAAAGACCAGAAGAAAAGAAATAATAAAAAGCCCTGTCTAAAGATCCTTTGGATGGGGCCAACTTTTTTGGAGCCCTCCCTGCCAGGGAGGGCTGGATTCCTTACTAATCGGTAAGGTTTTTTTATTTATCAAACTTTTTAAGAGGGCAATTGTATCTCCATAACAGCACGTTATTAGTTGCTGACAGCAAAGCCCCTTGCCATGAAAAAAAAGATAGTTGCAACTACCGCGTTAATCGTGTTTTTTGTAGTTTGTTTTGCCGCTGTGACCGACATAAACGGAAAGTGGACTGGTACGTTAAAACTTCCGGATAACAGTACCTTTGAGCTGAGCTATACCTTTAAAATAGACAGCGGCAAACTTACCGGAACCGCACATATGCCACAATGTGATGCAAACATTACTGATGGCATGATAAACGGCAATGACTTTTCATTTAACGTGCCCGTGCCCGATGGTAATGCCCCGCATACCGGTAAACTTTACCCAGACTCCATTAAGCTGCATATTGTTTATAAAGGCGAACACCTGAGTGCTGTATTAAAAAGGAGTAATTAATTTGTTTTTTATTTACCGTTGCATATTAAAAGCTTAGCTACTACCTTTGCGCCAACATGCTGCAACGTATTACAGCCTATTTACTCATCATTTCACTGGTTACAGTTAATTTCTCGCGTTTTTTTATTTATGCGGGTTTTGAACTGAACAGGAATTACATTGCCACCAAACTTTGCGAAAACCGGAATAGACCCTGGTTGCACTGTGATGGTAAATGCTATTTCGCGAAAAAGATAAAACAGGCAGAGGATAAGCAGGCCAGCGATGAAAGGCAATCGCAAAAGAGCCTCTTTCAGGAGGTTTATGTTATCAGTTCAACTGATATTAAATTCCACTCCAGCTTGTTGCAAATTATTGTAACCCCCTTTGATTGTACCTTACCGGTTAACCGTGTTGGTGCAGTTTTCCGCCCTCCGCAGTTAGGATAACCCCATTTTATTTTCCCGGATTTTATTTGATGGCTTTGTCGTATGCTTTTGCCTGGTGATTGTTTTGTCGTCATTGCAGATTTTCATCATATCATTGCGAGGAACGAAGCAATCTCACAGGACAGGTGACGAACATAAACGATGAGATTGCCGCGCTATCGCTCGCAATGACAAAGTAGTTAAAAAGCAATAAAGCTCAATGTCATCTCGAACGAGGTACGAGGAGAGATCTTATACACGATGCATATTAATCGTATAAGGTTTCTCGCTACGGTCGAATGACAGTGGTCATCATCAAACCAAAATCCCGGAAAACTCATATTCCTATACTAAATTTTATACCCGGAGCTATTGCTCCTGATGCTTTATACATGAAACTATATCTAATCCTATTAATACTTTTTTTATCCGTTTTAACCCCGGTTTTTGGTCAAACCACGTTGCAGGGTACTATAACAGATGCCAATACGCATGAGGCACTTGTGGGCGCATCTATCTGTAATGCCGATGTAGCAAATGGCACAAAACTGGCCACTACAAATGCAAAGGGGCGTTTTACTATAAATACGCAAGGCATTACCCGGCTTAAATTTGCCATGGTTGGCTATAATGCGCGCATTATTGAAGTTACAGCCTTAAAGGGGCAAAGCCTTGATGTAGCTTTAGAGCCTTCTACTGTCGACTTACAGCCTGTGGTAGTAACCGCCAGCAGAGAGGGCCAGGCCAGGCAGGATGCACCCATCGCCATCAGCAAAATAAATTCCACCCAAATAAAAGATACAAAAGCGACGGCATTGTACCAGTTATTAAACAAAGTAGCCGGCGTTTACATGGTTAATTTAGGTAACGAGCAGCACACTATGGCCATCCGTCAGCCTATTACCTATAACGCGCTTTACCTGTATATGGAGGATGGCTTACCTATCCGCCCTACGGGTATCTTTAACCATAACTCGCTGTATGAGATCAACATGACGGGTGTTAAGGATATCGAAGTGATCAAGGGTCCTGCATCATCGCTTTATGGCAGTAACTCTATTGGCGGCGCGGTTAACTTTATTACACAGGGCCCGCCATCGGGTTATGCCGGTAACGTCTCTGTTCAGGGTGATAACTACCATTACCGCCGGGTTGATGCGGATGGCGGTTTTAGTCAGGGTAAGTTTGGCCTGTATGTTGGCGGATACATAGCCCACCAGAAAGACAGCTGGCAAGATTACTCCGATTTTGATAAATACTCGGGCAATTTTAAAACCACTTATGATTTTAATGCCACTACCCGTTTAACCACAGCCGCGGCTTACAATTACCTCAACACACAAACCCCAGGCAGTTTGGATAGCGCCCGTTTTTATGATCGAAGTTATGGGTCAAACCAGCGTTTTACCTACCGTAAAGTAAAATCATTCAGGGCAAGCACCCGGTTAGATCATCAATGGAACGATAAGAATAGCACTTTTGTAACCTTGTTTTTCCGCGATAACTCCACCGCGCAACTGCCTAGCTATTATATATCAGATGTACGGGATAATACAGGGAAATACCTGAGTTCTAACGGACAGGTTAATGATCAAAAATTCCAAAGCTATGGCTTGCTGGCCCAGCACCGTGTTGATTTTGGTTTTCTGCATTCGCGCCTGATCGCAGGCGCTTATATGGACGATAGTCCGAGTTCATACTATGCTCAATACCTTAACATCAACAAAGATGTAMAGAACAACTACTATACAGGATTTACCAATACCGGCAAGTATATTGATGATTACAGGATTAAGTTATTTAACACCGCCGCTTATCTTCAATACGAAATAAAACCTGTTGAGGCCCTGCGCATTGTTGGCGGTTTGCGGTATGACCGGGTGCATTATGATTTTAGCAATGGTTTACCTGCTGGCCAAACCAAGTACAAACAACAGGAAACCAACAACTTTAATATTGTGGCCCCCAAACTGGGTTTAACGTATGACCTGGGACATAATAAAGGTTTATACGCCAATTACAGCGTGGGTTTCCAACCGCCAGAAACCGGCGACCTGTACAGCTCCCGCCAGTTAACCCCGTTAAAGCAAGCTACTTTTGATAACTACGAAGTAGGGGGCTGGTTTTCGGCCTTTGATAAAAAGCTGTACGTTGAGCTGAGCCTGTTTGATCTGGAAGGACATAACGAGATCATTAACCAGTTGTTGCCCGATAATACCACCCAGAACCAGAATGCAGGCGCTACCCGTCACCGGGGTATTGAATATGCTTTAACACTGGCGCCGGTTCATGAATTAACCTTCAGGTTTAGCGGTACCAACGCGAGGCATACCTATGTAGAATATAGCGAGGTTACTACCAATTACAGTACAGGCGCTAATACAGTGATCAGTTATAATGGTAAACGCATGAACAATGCCCCTGCATGGATAGCTAACTCCGAGCTTACCTATAAACCAATGTACGTGCCTGGTTTCAGAATAGCTACCGAGTGGCAGCATATTAACCAATATTATACCAATCCGGCCAATACCAAAACATATAGCGGGTATGATATTTACAACCTGCGTTTAGGGTACGATATCAAAAGCAGCGTGTTAAAGGGGGCGGGCATCTGGTTTAATGTACTTAACTTGACCAACAAATTATATGCTACCACGGTAACCAGTAATCAGTATGGCGATACTTATAACGCCGCGCCGCCGCGTACTTACACTTTAGGCATTAGTTACTCTTTTTCAAAATATTGATTATGGCATCACCAGCAGTAAAAAGTAAATTTTATAAATGGCACCGCGTAGTTGGTTTAATAGGCCTGGTACCGGTTATCTTTTGGACGTTGAGCGGCTTGTCGCACCCTTTTATGTCAAACTGGTTTAGGCCAGAGATTGCTAAAGAAGTGTTTAAACCTTTGTCGCAAAGCAGAATGAAATCAGCCTTATCTATTCAGCAAGTGATGGATAAGAACAACCTGCAGGAACTACGGAATTTTAATCTGGTAAATTTTAACAAAGGCACATTTTACCAGGTTTTGGGCCGGGATAGCGTGTACAAATATTACTCGGCTACCGATGGGGCATTACTGCCCAATGGCGACATTAGCTATGCAGAATACCTGGCCCGTTTTTTTACACAGGACTCTACATCTACCTTGAAAAGTATGGTATTACAAACCACGTTCGACGGGCAATACCAGCCTATTAACCACCTGCTGCCTGTATGGAAGGTGTCATTTAATCGCCCGGATGGGATGGATGTTTATATAGAAACAGGCCAAAGCCGCATGGGCACTTTTAATAATAATACCCGCAAAGCATTTTTGTGGGTGTTTGAGCAGTTCCACACCTGGCAGTTTTTGGCCGATATTGCCGGCGATACTTTTCGTAATGGATTCTTGTTGGTTATTATGTGCGTTCTGCTGTGCTCGCTGATCAGCGGGTTAACCATATATGGTTTGTTCTGGAAAAAGTTTAAAACCATACAGCAAAACCGTAAAGCCAATGGTACCGAAGACAAACGTTTTATTCATCGTTTTCACCGGCAGATCGGACTTATCGTGTCTTTTGTAATGTTAACATTTGTGATAAGTGGAGCGTTTCATTTATTTGTTAAGCTGTACAATAATGAGCCGGACAAGGCAGATTATGGGCAAGTGATCAGTCGCAAGCAGCTAGGTATATCTAATTTGAATTTGCCCATTGCAGATAGCACCGTTAGAAAAACAGGCATAGTAAGTTTTTATAACAACACGTATTACCAGGTGGTGGACAACAAAAAGCAGGTTTTATATTTTAATACCCTAACCGGTAAAGAACAGGAACTCGGCGACGAAGATTATGCCCGGTTTTTAAGTACCTACTATCATACCACCGCATCGGGTTTAAAAACCTATAAAGGCAGGGTTAAGGTAGATATGATTAAACAGTTTGATAACGAATACGGATTTATCAACAAGCGCCTGCCGGTTGAGCGTGTGGGTTACCCTAATGGCAATAACTGGTATATAGAAACCACCACATCCAAACTGGCCACCAAGGTGGCCGGTATCGACAGGGCCGAAGGACTATCCTTCATCTTCCTGCATAAATATTTCGGTATGACCTGGGCTGGTAAAGATATCCGCGACATAGTAAGTATGCTGGCCGCTTTAGGTGTGCTGGTGGTATCGCTGTTTGGGTTTGCCTCTTTTATTAAAAACAAATAACCATGAAAAGATCAATTATAATCCTGGCTTTAGCCATCATATCATTAAGCGCTTTTAACGCCTGTAGCAGTAATAACAAGGCAGACAAGGCCACAGAAAGTAAACAAAAGAAGGGCAAATACACCTGTACCATGCACCCTGATGTAAGTGCAGATAAACCCGGCGTTTGTCCCAAATGCGGCATGGAACTGGTAGAGCGGGATACTACGGAGGATAAGTAGAAATACTAATAATATAGTCATGCCGAACTTGTTTCGGCATCCCACATGCAGGTTAACTATTATGCTATCCACTTGTCCTGTGGGATGCTGAAACAAGTTCAGCATGACAAAGTGTGTCGGGAGTTTGTTAGACTTACGAAGTTTTTAAAACTTCGTAAGTCTTCTATCTTATCTCTTGATTCTTACTTCTTGTCTCTTTCAACTATTTCTTCCTCAACAGCGTGGTATGCGCTTTTGTACCATTAACCGCAATATCAACGCCAACAGAATCGTCATAGAATTTACCGGTGTGCTCAATCTCCATATTGCCAAGCATAACGGTAAATTTAAAGTCGGTACCGGTTACTTTACCATCGTCAATGGGCAGGTCGCCTTTGGGTGTTTTGGCGGTGCCGGTTAACTTATCGCCATCAACCTTAAAATTATAAAGCAGGGGATACACTTCGCCGGTATCGGTTTTCAGGGTACCTGTCCACATGCCCGAAAAATCGGCAATAGCTGCAAAACTGGCTAAAAAGCAGCAAATTAACAGTGCTGATGTTAAAAATGTTCTTTTCATGAGAGTCGTTTTTTCAATAACTAAAAGTAAGATCCCTATTAAAACTAATCATGAACAGCAGGTTAAGTTTACTGGCTGATATCGGCTTGCTCGTAAACCGGTATCAAAGGCAATGATCTTAAGAATGCACAGATCATCGACTTACAGTTGTATTGCAATAAGCGTGCCTGTTCGGGTGTTCGCTTTTTGTGAGGGCTGAAAACCCGAACACTCCCGAGTAATTACTGAAAATAATTGTAAAATACACACTTCATATATTTCCGAAAAATGTAACTTTAACACTTCATGCTTTAGCCAATTATGAAAAAGAAGGTCTGTCTATTAATAATAGTATGCTGCAGTTTTGGGGTTTTTGCACAAAAACAGCAAGATTACCCCATTCAGCCGGTTCCGTTTACCAGCGTAAAACTTACCGATCATTTTTGGACGTCGCGCATTGAAACTAACCGCACGGCAACCATTCCGGCATCATTTGCACGTTGTGTAAGTACCGGTCGGGTAAAAAATTTCGAGATGGCTGCTGCCCGTTCGGGTAAATTTTGCACTACTTATCCTTTTGATGACACCGATATTTATAAAACCATAGAAGGAGCTTCCTATTCTTTAGCTGTTCATCCCGATAAAAAACTGGAACTATACCTTGATTCGCTGATCACTATTGTAGGTAAAGCCCAGGAGCCAGATGGCTACCTGTACACCGCGCGCACCATTGACCCATTGCACCCGCAAGCCTGGGCTGGCCCGGAGCGCTGGGTTAACGAGCAGAATATGAGCCATGAGCTGTATAACTGCGGTCACATGTTTGAGGCCGCGGCGGCGCATTTTATGGCTACCGGCAAACGTAATTTTCTGAACATAGCCCTTAAAAATGCCGACCTGCTGGTACGCACTTTCGGACCCGGCAAAAGACAGGTAGCGCCCGGTCATGAAATTGTGGAAATGGGTTTGGTGCGCCTGTACCGCATCAGTGGTAAAAAGGAGTACCTTGACCTGGCCAAATTTTTTATTGATGCCCGCGGTAAAAAAGATTATAACAAGAAAAGCAAGAACCCATTTGAAAACGGCATTTACTGGCAGGACAACACTCCTGTTGTTAACCAGGATGAAGCCGAGGGTCATGCCGTAAGAGCTATGTACCTGTACTCGGGTATGGCCGATGTAGCTGCCCTTACCGGCGATAAAGAATACCTTGCCGCCATTGATAAGATATGGGATAACATGGTAAGCAAAAAAATATATGTGCAGGGTAGTATAGGTGCCGTTGGCGATGGCGAGCGCTTTGGCGATAATTACGAGTTGCCCAACACCACTGCTTATAATGAAACCTGTGCAGCCATAGGCAATGTGTTTTGGAACCAGCGCATGTTTTTACTGCATGGTGATTCAAAATATATCGACCTATTGGAAAAAACCTTGTATAACGGACTAATATCGGGCGTAGGGCTTGATGGTAAATCATTTTTTTACACCAATGCCATGCAGATCAGGGATAGTTTTACCCATCCCGATATTGAGCGTGAGCGCTCGGGCTGGTTTACCTGTTCGTGTTGCCCTACCAATGTTGTGCGCTTGCTGCCTTCCATTCCGGGTTATATGTATGCGCAAAACGGTAAGGATGTTTATGTGAACCTGTTCATCAGTGGTTCAGGAAATTTTAAGGTAAATAATAAAGAAGTTAAAATTACCCAGCAAAATAATTATCCCTGGGATGGCGCTTTGGCGTTTACCATTGACCCGGCTTCGGCTTTGGATATGAACCTCAGGATTCGCATACCGGGTTGGGCACAGGATAAGGCTATTCCATCTGATCTGTATGCCTATGAAAAACCATCGGCACAAAAAATTGAAATAAAAGTGAACGGGAAAGCGGTTGATTACCAGATGCAGAATGGCTATGCAGTTATCAGCAAAAAGTGGAAAAAGAACGATCGTGTTGAGCTTAATTTGCCTATGGATGTGCAAAGAGTAGTAGCCAATGATAAACTAAAGGACGATAACGGTAAGATTGCCATACAACGCGGCCCCATCATGTATTGTGCCGAATGGAAGGATAATGCAGGCAAGCCCAGCAGCTTTATTGTTGCTAAAGATGTTGTTTTTACCCCATCGTATAATGCCGATCTGCTAAACGGGGTTACCGTTTTAAAGGCCGAAGTGAAAAGCATCCAGGTTGATGAGGCCGGCCAAAATGTAACTACCACCAACAGTACTTTAACCGCTATTCCATATTATTCGTGGGCCAATCGTGGTAAGGGCGAAATGACCGTTTGGTTCCCGGAGCAAGTTAAGTATATTGATATCCTATCTAAATAAATCAACGCTGAATGAGAAAATTATTTGTACTGACCTTGCTGGCTGCCATTTTTTTTAAAGCAGCCGCACAGGATGTTCCACTAAATAAAGGTTGGAAATTAGCCGTAGGCGATTCGGTACAATGGTCGTCGCCAACCTATAACGACCAGCATTGGGCAACTGTAAATGTAACCCAAAGCTGGGAGCAGGAAGGACACCCTGACTATAATGGTTTTGGCTGGTATCGCATCCATGTGGTTATCCCGTCATCGTTAAAAGAAAAAGCGTTTTTAAAGGATAGCCTGCGTATTAACCTGGGCAGTGTTGATGACAACGATGAAGTTTACCTCAACGGCAAGTTGATAGGCAGATTCGGCGGTAAAACCGGCGATATTGTAAAGGGGGCGTTTTATGGCCCGCGTACTTATACTATAGCTGCAAATAATCCTGCTATTTTATGGGATAAGGAAAACGTTTTGGCTGTGCGTATATATGATACCGGCGGCGATGGTGGTATATATGGCACTAACTTTAGCATAGGCATGGCCGATGTGATGGATCATGTAAGTGTTAACACCGAAGCCGATTTTAATTATGGCGAGCGTAACAGCCTGAGCAAATCTATCAGGCTGATTACCAGCAACCATTATGATTATAAGGGTAAACTGGCATTCAAGGTTACCGATCCTGAAACCAACGCGGTTTTATACGAGAAAACTAACGACGCTGCATTTACCGGCGGCAAGCCATTTACCTACACATTTGAGATAGCCCGGCTGGAGAAAAAGTCATACGCTATTACCTATACTTTTACCGATGAAAAATCTGGTAAAGTACTCACACAAACCGAAACAACGCCTTACCTATTAACACCTTATCCATCGGCAAAGCCAAAAATAAATGGTGCCGATGTTTTTGGCGCGCGGCCGGGTAACCCGTTTTTGTACCTGATACCCGCAACCGGCAAAAAACCGCTGGTGTATAAGGCTCAGGGTTTGCCCGATGGCTTAAAACTGGATGCGGCCACAGGTATCATTACCGGTACCGTAGCCCAGAAAGGTACGTACCCGGTAACATTTACGGTAAGCAATAAACTTGGTAGTAAAACAAAAGAGTTTACTATTGTTATTGGCGATAAAATAGGCTTAACACCTGCCCTGGGCTGGAACAGCTGGAACGCCTGGGGATTAAGCGTTGATGATAAAAAGGTACGCATATCAGCCAAAGCAATGGCCGATAGATTTAGCGCGCACGGTTGGGCCTATATCAATATTGATGATGGCTGGGAAGCAGAGCAGCGTTTGCCCGATGGTAAAATTGCCACGAACAGCAAATTTCCGGATATGAAGGGACTTACCGACTATGTACATGGTTTAGGTTTACGCATGGGGATTTATTCGTCGCCGGGGCCGCGTACTTGCGGTGGCTTTTTAGGCAGTTGGCAGCATGAAGAGCAGGATGCGCAAACTTATGGCGATTGGGGTATTGATTATTTAAAATATGACTGGTGTGCTTATTCGGAAGTTACTCCACCCAACCCTGATTTGCCTGCTTTGAAAAAACCTTACCAGGTAATGCGTGGCGCGTTGGATAAAATAAATCGCGACATCATGTATAGTCTTTGCCAATATGGCTGGGGAAACGTATGGGAGTGGGGCGCCGAAGTTGGCGGTAACAGCTGGCGTACTACCGGCGATATTCAGGATACGTGGCGGAGTTTATCGTCCATTGGCTTTAACCAGGATAAGGCGGCACCTTTTTCGCAGCCCGGTCATTTTAACGATCCCGATATGTTGGTTGTAGGAAAAGTAGGATGGGGGCCAAGCCTGCACAACACCCACCTTACCTATGACGAGCAATACACGCATATCAGTTTGTGGAGCCTGCTGTCGTCACCATTATTAATAGGTTGCGATATGGGCCACCTGGATAGCTTTACGCTTAGTTTGCTTACCAATGATGAAGTGCTTGCTATTGATCAGGATGCTTTAGGTAAAGGAGCAGCCCGGTACATAAAGAATGATAATTATCAGATTTGGGTAAAGGAACTTAAAGATGGTGGCAAAGCCATTGGTTTATTTAACATGTCAGATAAATATCAAACCATCAGCCTTGATAAAAACGACCCTGCATTAAAGGGTTTTACCAAATTCAGGGATGTATGGCAACAAAAATATATTGTAACAACAGGTAAAACTTTCAGCGCCAAAGTGGCCCCGCATGGGGTAATGCTGGTTAGGATAGAGAAATAGGATTAAAGTTCAGCTTTTTAATTTGTTATCCTGAGATGTAGAATTCGGAAAACGCTGAAGAAAGAAATAACTTGTCGGTCTATGCCTCATCGGGGTACCGTGTTTATAGTAATTATTAAAGTAAGTTATCAGCTCCATGGGAGCTTCCTATAGCGTTACTGCCATTTGATCAGGAAGCTCCTATGGAGCTAAACCTCGTTATGGTTACACTATAAACACGGTACCCGATGGGGTGTACTGTGCTTCACTCCGTTCAGCATGACAAAATCGATGGGTTAAAAAGAAAATCCTGTGAATTTTTTAATCCGGGGAATCAAGGTTCAGACAACCTTACTCCGGGGTTTCGTAATAATAAATGGGTGCAAATACACCTTCGCTGGTAGTATAATAGCCTTTACCATCAGGTGTAAATCCTATTGCTTCGCCTTGTTTTTCCGCTTTATAGGATAGTTCCTCCGGTTTTCTTATCATGGTAGCCCAAATATGCTCATGAGGCTGGCGGCGCCAGTAATAAACCTTTTCATAGCTTTTTAGCAATACCTGTTGCCCGTCTTTTGATATATCACCAGCGGTTATCCATTTAAACGGCCTGAAACCCGGAAAAAACAGGCTGGCACGTTTAGTAAGGATAAGCGTATCCTTAGCTGCTGCTTTTAGCGGTGCTGTGTAAACATTTACCGTATCACCGCGTTTGGTAACAATATAAAACAGTTTTTCTATAGGGTCAACCATCAGGGTTTCCGCGTCTTTGGCGCCATCAGGGTACTTTAAATTGATAGGCTCCGCTGTGACGTTGCTCAGGCTGTCAGTAGCCCATGATTTTTGTTCAGGAATACGATAAATAGTAATATAGCTCCACCAACCATTATTATCCCCAATATCACCTATGTAAACATAACTTTTTCCTTTAACAGGGCCCGGACCTACAGCTATATCTTCGCAATCATGCACACCTAAAATTCTATGTTCACCTTTAAAATAAATAGTAGTTTTTAATTTACCATTGGGATTTATAGCAAAAAAACGGCTGGTGTCGCCACTGTCGTTGTGTACATAATAAATATCAGGATTGATGGATGATGCAGCTATACCGGATGTTTCACTCATTTGTTTGCTGTTGAGCGTACCAGATTGCACCGTTTTGTCAAATAGCCTGTGCTTGGCAAAGGCTCCCATAAAAATCAGGGTAATTAACGGTACAATTAATTTTAATTTTTTTGATCTGCTCATCTTATTTGTTGCAAATAATAACGCAAATTAACCAAAATAGTATGAAGATCGCATTAATTAAATGGTTTTATTGTGTTAATGATGAGGGTTTTGACACACTAATTACTTATAAAAACGCTTGATTACCTGGTTAAATATAACCCTGTTTTCATGCAGATTCAAACGCCAGTAAAAGCGCGTTCTGCTGAAAGATTTCGCCGGGGGTACGATAGTCAGCAAGGTTAAGTTCCTGTACATACCGGCAATTGCAGGTATGTCCGGGAGCAATAAAAACAGGCATATCAAAACCTAACTGCTGGTAATAGGGTGGTATAAACGCCTGCACCGGCAGGTTGTTTGCTGTAGCTATAATGGCAGGAGTTAATTTTTTTAAAGGTTTTAGCAAGAGTTTAACTTCACAAACCTTAAAATCGTCATAAAATGGTATCCATCTACTCACATTATCAACAGTAACCAGTATAGCACTTTGTTTGGTGCCTGCAAGGGTGCCAATAGTTATTTCATTATTTAAAAGGCTGTTGATCATCACCTGTTGTCCTATATAACGGCTAAATATAATGAGCTGGTCTGTAACGCAAAGTAAATCCATAATACTAAAAATATTAGCAATTATAATGAATTTTGTATTGATTTTTATAGCTGTTAATAATTTTTTTAAGGAGGGTTTGAGGGTAGTAATTAAAAAATATCCTGGTTGTGCGGCTTCCGCTCAAACTTCTGGAAAGGGATTTTAACGGCACCTATAAAATTGGCATTTAGCTTTTCGTCCATATGGGTATCAATGCCGAAAACAGTTTCCTCTTTGCTTAATTGCCCATAAGTGCCAAATAGCCTATCCCAAATGCTTAGTACATCGCCATAATTGCAATCGGTATAAGGCAACTGGTAATGATGATGAACATGATGCAGATTAGGGGTAATAAATACCAGCGCTACAATTTTATTAGCTCTTTCGGGCAACCTGAATTCGGTATGGGCAACAATATTTGAAAACGACTGGAAGGTTTGCCGTAAAATTAAAACACCAATGGCGGGGCCGCAAATAAATACCCATAACATCAGGAAGCAAGTTCGTATGCAGGTTTCACAGGGATGTTCCCTTGTAGTGGTTGATACATCAACCTTAAGATCGCTGTGGTGAACCAGGTGAAATTTCCACAATGGTTCTGCTTTGTGCATGGTAACATGATAAATATATTCGCAAAGGTCAAGCAAAATAAACAAACTGATATAATACACCCAGCGGTTATAATGATAGGGGATAAAGGTAATAAGTCCCCAATGATGGGCCGTAACCCATGCTGATATTAAAACAACAAAGGTGGTTAATAATAGCTGTATAGGTAATGCGGTAAAAATAAATAAAGTATTCACAACAGAGTGTTTCCATTTATTTCTGATACTTTCAACTGATGCCATCATTTCGGCAAACCATAGTCCGGTTATAATACCCGCGTATAAAATTACCTGTGTAAGATCTTCGTGATGAGAAAAAAAAGAGCGCAGCTCGGCCATAGTTTAATTAATAGGGAACTAAAGATAGTGTATTTCGTGCCCTTTACTTAATTCAACTTTAGGTCTTCATCATTTGTTCATTTTCAGCGGGTACTAAAGGGAAAACGCATTCATTTTTAGATTTGGATGCCTGTCGGCCGCTATCTAAATGAGGTGAATTTCTGAAGGCGCTTAAAATAAAAAAGGGCTTTTTTAAAAGCCCTTTTTTATTAAATCTTATTTGCTGATACCGTTACCAATTCAGGCTTTAACTTATCAGTCTTGATCAGGTCCATGTCTGGCCTGGAGATGTCTGTTATGGCAACACGGCCACGGTCTTTACGCAGGATACGGTTAAACAGTGATATTTCACGGTCAAACAGAAAACGGAAAAATAATTTGGTCCATGAGGTATGAAAATACAGGGTTTCATAATACTCAGGCGCTGTCTTCTTTATTTCAGGAAGTTTATTCCATGGAATAGAAGGAAAATCGTGGTGCTCATTATGGAAACCCACATTAAATGCTACAAGGTTTAAACCACCATAATAGCTGTAAGTTTCCTGCTCCACGCTGTGGGTAAGGTAATGCTCCTGTATCCAGCGGGCACCCAGCGGGTGCAGGCCAACCGAAAAAGAAAAGCTTAACAGTAAAAAGGCAATTGCCGGCCAGCCCATAAAGTACCATACAGCGGTTGTAAATACAGCCTGCAATACAAAGTTGGTAACTATCCAGCCATCAATTGGATGAATTTCCCTTAACCTTGATAAACGGAAAAGTTGGAATACCGGGAAAAATAACAACCATAACGCTTTACCAAAAAATGAATGCCCAATAAGTTTTGCCTCCCATTTGTTGGGCAAATCGGCATCCAGTTCATGTACACCCTGAAAAGAGTGGTGTTTAATGTGATATTTTTCGAATGATATGGCGCTTGGCAATATTTGCGGTAAATTCGCAAACATAGATGCCCAACGGTTGGCATTACGGTTTTTAAACAGTAATTGGTGAGTACACTCATGTATCATTACAAACAAAGCATGATCGGCAAAAGCGCCTAATAAATAAGCTGCGCCAAAAATAAGCCACCATGACTGGTCGCGTAAAAACCAGGCTAAAACTACCTGGAATGCTACCAGGCCAATAATGGCAAATATGGTATTTGGGTTTTTACCTATCAGTTTCCGTAATTGCGGAAACTGTTTTAAAATTTTTTTTGTGCGGATACGATGAGGTTCAGACTCCTGGGAATAAACAAAATCAGTTTTCTTAATCATTATAGTATATAAACGTTAAATATAACAATAACGTCTCGAAAATATCATTTTGTCGTAAAAAAATTATCATAAAAGGCAAAACTTCATAAACATTTCACGAATATTTTATATAGAAATGTTCTTATGGTTGCTTGAATACCAGTACTTTAAAGGTATTTGGTATTGCTTTTCTTGTGCCGGGTTCAAACTGTGCCACACTTAAGTAAATTTTGTGAGTCTGGAGATCCAATGCCATGGTTCTGGCCCTGTCTGTTGTTTTAAGCACCTGTACAACGCTGTAGTCATTGGCCGATTTTTGTTTGATAATGGTAGTTGTACCATCGCCACAGGAGCAAAATATCAATTTGGTTTGAGGATCATAAGCCACCGCATCAACACCGGCGCCTATAGGTAAAGTGGTGATCACCTTTCCGGTGTTAATATCAACTACGCTTACACCTTTATTTTCGCGGCAAACGGTAAACAACCGCTGACTGGCTGCATCTAATGCCAGGCCCGTTGGGCCACCGCAAGGTGCCAGCGGATAATTTTTGATCACCTTCAGTGTTTTGCTGTCAATTACGTTCAGACTGCTTTTATCTTCAAGATTATTGTAAATTTTACCTTTACCATCGGTTACAGCAAATTCGGGAGCACCGCCGAGGGCAACCGTACCTACCTGTTTAAGAGTAGCAGGATCAATAACTGATGAGTTATTACTTTCGCCATTGAAACTGAAAACACGGTTGGAGTAAGGATCATACATGATTGCATCAGGGCCGTTGGCATCAGTTAAAGGTATGGTGGCAATCACTTTAAGCGTTTTTAAATCAAAGACCACTACGGCGTTTGCTTTGCCATCACTAATAAAACCCCTGTTAAGCTTGTTTACAATAGCAATGCCATGAACCCCCTTCATATTATTAACCGCACCAACAGGCTGCTCTGTAGCAAGATCAATAACATGTACCGAAGTACCATGTGATACGTATAAACGGCGGTTTACTTTATCAATGGCCAGATAATCATAACCACCATCGCCGGGCAGGGTAATGGTTTTATCGGCTACGTAGGTTTGAGCTTGTGATAACTGCGGGATGATGCTTGTTGTTAGCAACAGTAAGGTAATTAAAATATGCTTTTTCATTTTTGATGGTTTGCTTGTTGCAATGAAATTACCTGTTAAATCTGTAGAAAAGCTGTGTTAACCAAGCTGGTTTTCATTTGATGGGTGCGTAAAACCATGCCGGTACAAAATGCGCAACATAGCGGGCAAAACTATCAATAATAAAGGTAGGGCTGCTAAAAAACCACCTATTACAGCTATGGCCAAAGGTTGGTGCAACTGTGCCCCGGCACCAATACCTAAGGCCAGGGGCAGCAAAGCAATAATTGCCCCAAGAGCCGTCATAAGTTTTGGTCTTAAGCGAGTGCTAATGGCATAACTGATAGCATCATTAACCGGGTTTTCGAGCGCGTTTTCTTTAAACTGCAGAAAGGTGAATATGGCATTTTCGCCAATGATGCCCACAATCATGATTAAACCGGTATAGCTGCCCACGTTTAGCGGGGTACCGGTAATGAACAGGGCCAATAAACTGCCGCCAATACCTAACACGCCTGTTACCAATATGAGTATGGCTATCCTGAACTGCTTAAACAGAAAAAGTATCACCCCGAAAACCAGTAAACTCGCAGTAATTAATATAATAAGCAGTTCTTTGAATGATTGCTGCTGCTGCGCGTACGCCCCACCATATTCTACATGATAGCCTTGTGGTAAGCTTGCGTTTTGCGCAATGGTTTTTTGAATGGCCGGTATAACCGTACCCAGATCGCTGTTTTCGAGCCTGGCACTAACCACATTCATGCTTTGCAGGTTTTCCCGGTTTATCTCGGCATCACCTGCCTTTAGTTCAACCGCGGCCAGTTCATTGATGGGAATAAGTTTACCGTTGGGTAAAAATATGTTCAGGCTATTTATACCCGCTACATTTAATGTCCTGTTGCCCGGGTAAACCATACGGATAGGCGATAATTGTTCTTTTTCGAGCATGTTGCCAATTACATTGCCCTCCAAAGCAGTTTGCACCTGTAACTGTAAATTGGCCGGCGTAATATTATACTGTGCCAGTTTGCCGTAATGTGGTTCTATGCTTACTGATGGACCTGCTATGATAATGCCGGGCAATACATCGGCGGTCCCTTTTACCTTTTCAACCAGATCAGCTATTTGTTTTGATAGTATATTTAGCCTTTTAGGATCGTCACCAAAGATCTTGATCTCGATGGGTTCGGCCGAAGTGGTGAGGTCGCCCAGCATATCGGTGATCACCTGTCCAAATTCAATAACCAGGGCGGGTTGGGTGGTTTCAATCTTTTTACGCAGCTCACTGATCACCTCTTCGGTAGTTTTGTCACGGGTCTTTTTTAGTTGTATCAGGTAATCGCCCCGGTTGGGTTCAGTAATAAAAAAGCCCATTTGCGTGCCTGTTCTGCGCGAGTAGGCGGTTACTTCGGGTTGTTTAATGATGATCTTTTCAACCTCGTGCAGCATACGGTCGGTTTCTTCCAGGGACGTGCCTGGAGGCGAATTATAGTCGAGCACAATACTGCCTTCGTCCATTTCGGGTAAAAAACCGGTCTCCAACCGCGACGGGATCAGTACAATTGCCGCGACCAGCATCAGCATAATAATGATAGCCACATATGGCCTAAGAATAAGGAAACTTACCCAACGGTGTTTTTTAACCTGATGTGGTTTTTCGTCCTTAGCCTTTACCGTATTGTTAAACTTAGGTTTAGGGGTTAACAGCACATAAATTACCGGCAGCCCTATCCAGGTCACAAAAAACGAACATACCAGTGTAATGATCATCGTATCGGTAAGCACCTTGAAATAGGCGCCTGCAACCCCGGTCATCAGCACAAAAGGAATAAATATAACAATGGTGCTGATGGACGACCCAACCATAGCCGGGAATAAATAATTAATAGCCTTTTGAACAAGGTGGCGGGTAAGCTCATCAGGATGCTCCTCATGTGTACGGTGAATTTGCTCAACTACCACAATGGCATCGTCAATAATTAAACCTATTGACGCGGCTATGGCACCCAATGTCATGATGTTAAAGGTGTAGCCTAATGCATAAAGTACCAGCAGCGTAAGGCATAGCGTAACCGGTATGGTAATTAGTATAGTTACACTGGCCTTAAATGAGCGTAAAAATATAACTGCCACAATAATGGCGAGTAATAAGCCTATCCATAAGCTGTCGCTCACGCTTTTTACCGAGTCGTTCACAAAATCGGCCTGAACATAGTATGGTTTTATGCTTACACCTGCCGGCAGTATTTTTTGCAGGTCCTTCACCTTTTGTTCCATATCTGTTGATAAGGAAATTAAATTGGCATTTGGCTGTTTTATTACCGCTATTAAAACACCATCGTGCCCGTTGGCGTTGATGCGTGTATATTCAATACCTTCATTTATCTGAATGCCGGCAAAATCTTTTAAGCGTACCACTCTTTTTCTGTTGTTGCTGATCACCAGGTTCTCCAGTTCATCTTTGGCATTAATGGTAGCATCGGTAACGGTCAGGTACAGCATTTTATAATCAGACAGGTAACCAGCTGATTTTACGAAGTTGGTTTGCGCCAGTGTATTGCTGATAATATCGGGCGTTAGGCCCAGTGAGCTCATTTTTTGAGGATCAAGCGTGAGCCAGTATTCTTTTAATTTACCTCCGATAACCCTGATCTCGGACACCCCGTCAACTTGCGATAAAAAAGGTTTTACGGTATAGGTGGCAATTTGGCGCAGTTCAATGGGCGATTTATTATGGCTCTCCAGCGTGTAGCCGCTTACCGGCAGTATGGAGGGGTTCATTTTTTCTACAGATATATTGACATCTGCAGGGAGGTCATTTTTTATCTGGTCGATGCTGGATTGTATGCGCTGCTGGCTCAGGTCAATATCGGCATTCCAATTAAGCAGGGCCGAAATTTCGCAGCTGCCACGACTGGTTGTACTGCGCACCAGTTGCAGGTCAGGAACTTGTTTAATGGCGTTTTCGAGCGGTTTGGTAACCGTAACCATCATTTTATTTACCGGCTGCAAACCCTCATCGGCAATGATCTTGATCTTGGGGAAGGTGATCTCAGGGAAAAGTGAGG
This sequence comes from Mucilaginibacter sp. P4_E8, assembly GCF_056401495.1. Taxonomy (NCBI): domain Bacteria; kingdom Pseudomonadati; phylum Bacteroidota; class Sphingobacteriia; order Sphingobacteriales; family Sphingobacteriaceae; genus Mucilaginibacter; species Mucilaginibacter sp. P4_E8. Next base: position 8,104 of record NZ_JBFUJG010000010.1, on the reverse strand, counting down.
TTTGTAATTTAGAGTACGCAAATAGCCCGCCCATAATAATTATGGCCAAAACTAAACCCAGCGGTTTACGATGCGATATGAAAAAGCTTTTCCCGTTGGTCATTACTGCACAATTTTAACTTTGGCTGTATCAGCCAATCCATAATTACCGCTTACTACTATCTTGTCGGTTGCCGAGAATTTGGGCGATAAGATCTCCACTCGGTCGCCGCTTTCAATACCTTTGGTAACGGGGGTTTTAACAGCCGTTGTAGGGTTGATGAGTTTCATTACCCAAAACTCTGTTTGAGTTTCGTTGGTCAGGATGGCTGCCTTGGGCAACGACGCGGTACCTGGCCTTTCCGACTTTATGATCCGGGCTTTGGCCACCAAATTTTCGGGGATCAGATTAGTGCTGTTCACCCTGATCACCATACCCTGCGTTTGTGATAAGGTATCAACCGATGGCATTACAGAGCTTACCTTGCCTGTTAGCTTTTCGCCGCCGGGTAACAGTAATTGTACATCCTGGTTGTTTTGTACATAACGGCGCATTTCATAAGGCAGCTGCATTACAAAGGCAAAGCTTGAGCGGTCGCTTATAACGGCCAGTTGTTCGCCATCCTGTACATAATCGCCCTGTTGGTGGTTTAACTGGGTAATGTAGCCGCTCCCCGGTGCTTTGATACGGTTAACGCCCGAAAATTTAAAGGTAGTATCAAGCACATTGATGCTATTACCTATGCTTTGGGCCTCCTTGGTTTTTATAGTGAAAACAGTTTCGCCTTTGCTTACATAATGCCCAAGCTGGGTATTTACTTTTTGTATGTAGCCATTGGCATTGGCCTTCATGAAATTCTTTTGCAGAAAAACTGAAGTCGCGCTCATGTCAACATAATCAACAAGGGTGCTGTCACTTACCGTGGTTACCGTAACCGGTGTTTGCGATGCTATTGCCGCATCTCCCTCATCGGCAGGCTGATCCTTGCTTTTGCATGAAAACAAGAGCGTCAACAGGCAGGCAATTATATAGGTACGTTTAGGTTTCATGTTATCGGTTCCAGTAATTTAACTGATTAATGAGCTGTAAATTAGTGATATTGGTTTGCGTTTTCAGGTTTTTGATGCTCAGGTAATTGTTAATGGCCAGTACCAGGTCGGCAATACGCAGGTCGCCAGTTTGCAACAGTTTGGTATCAACCTTGATCAGGCTTTCTGAAAATTTCATCTGTTCATCAATCTGCGCCAGCAGGCTTTCGTTGCCGGTAATTTGCTGATTTAGCTGCGCTATTTGCTGGCGATATTGTGCATCAAAAAAGGCCTTATAACTTTTGCGGGTATCTTCTTCGAGCGATAGTTTGTGGTATTGAATTTTACGCTGGCCGCCATCATATATGGGCAGGGTAAAGCTAAAGCCTACACTTATGCCAAAGTTTTTATAAGGCTGGTTCATAAAATCAGAATTATAACCGCCATCGGCCAGCAGGTTTATTTTAGGTTTGTAGGCAAAATCAACCAGGCTGCGGCTGTTTACCAATTTAAGACTATCCGTTTTATACTGACTGAAAAATATGCTGTTGCTTGCATCGGGGGTATAGGTTTTTTGAATGCCCGGCTCCTGCAGTTCTATGTAGCTGGTATCGGCAATGCCTGTTAAATAATTTAAAGTGGCATAGTCGTTTTTGTATTGCATAAGCGATTGTAACAGCTGCAGTTGCTGCTGTTTTAGGGTTACCAAAAAGGTAAGGTAATCGCTTTGGCGATAAACATTGGTACGGGTAAGTTTTTTAAGCAGGTCTTCTTCCTGGCTAAGCAGGGTTACAATTTCCTGGTTAAATTTTAATTGCAGCAAGCTGCCGTAAGCGCTAATATATTGCGCGGTAACAGCTTTTTTCAGGTCCTGTTCAGATATTTTGGCGGTATTATTTACTGATTGAGATAGCAGGGTAATGGCATCAACCTGCGCGGCTATATTCTTTTTGCTATCCAAAGATTGATTTATGCCTAACAAAGCATTAAGCGTATGTTCATTAGTAATAGCCGCCGCATAACCATAACCATTTTTAACAGGCGCGTAAAGGCCGGTGCTGTTGGCGCTTACCTGTGGTTTATAACCCGCTCTGACGCGTAAACTATCTAACTGGTTTGATGCTACCTGGTTTTTCAGGTCTTTAAGCAGCGGACTGTTATTTTTGGCCAGTTCAAGATAATGATCAAGCGTGTAGGTTTGTGCACCGGCAACAGTATAGGTAAGTGTGAATAGTATAAGACCGAAAAACCACTTCATTAACTGATATATAAATAAATAAATGCTATTTAAACATAGCGAAACTATAGTGTAATTCTGAATTAATTTGGGATAGCTATCGTAACAAATTTAAAAGATAACAGTGAAGGTGTGGTAGGGTGCATGAAATTGGTACTTCAGAGAGAAGTTAAAATTTTCACAGATCTGCTTGCTGATGGTAAGCCCCAGCCCGCTGCCCTCAGATCCGGACGATTTATGGAAACGTGTAAATATTTGTTCTTCGTGCAAAGGGGCATCATCTCCAGAGTTTTTGATGATCAGGCTATCTGCAGTTAACTTAATAATAATATGGCCACCCGGATAGTTATGCCTTACCGCATTAATGATGAGATTGTTCAGCAAAATCTCTATCAGGTACTGGCTGGCAACGATCTCTTTATCTGCCAGATTGGTAGTAACCGTTATTTGTTTATCCAGAAAAATATCCTCCAGCTGCATCAGCATTTCCTCCAACAGTTGGCGTAAATTGATGTTTTGCTGATCGGTCATCAGCTTGTTTTCAATTTTAACCAGCAGCAACAATGATTGGTTGAGCCTACTTAATCTTGATACCGCGCTGTACAGATCGTTAAGCAGCTTGCTTTGCCTGTCGCTAAAATTTTCGGTTTGTATCAGGGTATCCAATTTAGAATTAATGACCGCGATAGGTGTAAGTAATTCATGTGATGCATTTTCGGTAAACGCCTTCAGATCCTTATAATCATGTTTGGCTTTTGCCGACATGGCTGTTGCAGCCTGGTTTAACTCCTTAAACTCCTCAATATTGGTAGTGGTTTGGGCAATTTCCTGGTTATCGGCTATGTTAAATAGTTTCAGCTCTTTTAAAATAGCATAAAAAGGTTGCCATAACCGGTTTAAAATTAAGCGGTTGGCAACCAGCAGTACCAGCAGCAAAAACAAAATAACACCAATGGTAATACCAAAGATGATCTGGATCAGGTCCTCTGTTTCTACTTTTGATTCAACAATAAGTATTTTGTAATATTTGCCATTAACCGTAACAGAGCTGATCAACCCACGGCCCGATTCATACGTATTTTTATCTTTATGGTATTTGGTGTTGATGAATTCGCGCCTGATGGAGTTAGAGGGGGCCTCTGTAAAGCTGATCTGCTGATCTTTGGAATCGAACACCTGGGGCAGCCTGTTATTTAGTTTTACATAATCAAAAACCTCATCTTCCTCAACCTTTAATGCTTTATCATTCTGATCGTTTAGTATCCAGCTAATGGCCTGGTAATAAATAATGCCAGTTATCAGCATTACAACAATAGTGGTAATAATATTTACACGGTTATATAAGGTGAGCAGCTTCATTGATCAGTAAATTTATAACCCATACCATAGGCTGCCTGTATATAATCGTTCCCGCCGGCCTCCATTAGTTTTTTGCGGATGTTTTTGATATGCGAATAAATAAAGTCGAAGTTATTAGCCAGGTCAATGCCATCCCCCCATAAATGTTCGGCAATGGCATTTTTTGAAATCACCTTGCCTTTATTGGCAATAAAATAAATAAGCAGATCAAACTCTTTGCGGGTAAATTTAACGGGTTTATCATGCACCTTTACCGTTTTGGCCTGCAGATCAATATTGAGCTCGTTAAATATCAGCAAGTTGCTGCCATTATACATTTTACGCCGGATGATGGCCGACACCCTTGCTTTTAACTCAGATAGATGAAAAGGCTTCACAAGGTAATCATCGGCACCCAGGTCAAGGCCCTGCAGGCGGTCGTCCAATGAGTTTTTGGCTGATATGATGAGTACCCCATCGTTATAATTATTTTCCTTTAATTTTTTAAGTATGCTGATGCCATTGCCGCCGGGTAGGGTAATATCCAGCAGGATACAATCATAACGGTACAACTCAACTTTGGCCAAAGCGGCAGGGTAGCTGGCTGCAGTTTCGCAAATGTTGCCGGCTTCGGTAAAGTACTCTTCTATACTTTCGCGCAGGCCCTCTTCGTCTTCAATGATCAGTAACTTCATTACGTTGCAGGTTTTACGTTGGATATCTTCAACTCGTCAAAAGTAAAGGCGCAATTTGTACACATTCTGTATTTCCTCAGATTTACTACAGAATATGGAAGCAAATTAGCATTTAAATTGTTGAACATTAAATTAGAATGTCCAACATATAACGTTAATGTAAAACAAAAAGCATGTGGTGGATATACGCTTTACTATCGGCATTGTTTGCCGCACTTACCGCAATATTTGCCAAGATAGGCATAAAAGGGGTTGATACCGATCTGGCAACCGCCATCCGTACCGTAGTGATATTGATACTGGCCTGGGCCATCGTATTATTTAAAGGCAGCAACCAGGGCATAAGTGGTTTAACCAAAATGAACTGGACATTCCTATTGCTTTCGGGCTGTGCAACCGGCCTTTCATGGATCTGTTATTTTAGGGCCCTGCAACTGGGCGAGGTATCACAAGTAGCACCGGTTGACAAATTAAGTGTTGCCATAGCCATTGCGCTATCCGTTGTATTTTTAGGCGAGCCACTTACATTAAAAACGGCATCGGGCGCTTTATTGATCATCGCAGGTACTTTAGTGCTCATTTTTTAGTGTTTTGTAACAAGTATATATACATACAGTTAACCTTACTGTAACAAATACACAACAATTGATAAAATTCAATTTTTATCCAATCTTTCTTATCAAATTCGCGACTTAATCACCAATTTATTGTAATGAAGGCCCTTTTTGTATCGTTTTTGTTAGTTATTTTTTATGTTAATGTTCAAGCCCAGGTTAACCCTGCCGCCAAAGGTAAAATAAGCGGTAAAGTTACCGATGCTACTAACAAACAACCGGTTGACTATGCAACTATATCTGTTTACAAACAGGGTAATGCATCGCCATTTAATGGTATTAGTACGGATACTAAAGGGAATTTTACGGTAGATCGCATACCTGCCGGCGAGTACAAAATTACAGCCGACTTTTTGGGGTATCAACGTGCTACTATTGAACACGTAATTGTTAAGGATGGCGGTAACATATCTGTAGGCGAAATAAAACTGGCACCCGTGCCGCGTCAGTTACAGGGTGTAACCATAACTGCCAAAACCCCTACCGTTGAAAACAGGATAGATAAGATGGTGTACAATCCACAAAACGACCTGAGCGCGCAGGGCGGTGTAGCTATTGATATATTAAAAAAAGTACCGCAAATAACGGTTGATATTGATGGTAACGTGGAGTTGCAGGGTAATGCCAACATCCGCTTTTTAATAAACGGGAAACCATCAAGTATTTTTGGAGCCAGCCTGGCCGATGCGCTGCAAAGCATACCCGCAAGTCAGATAAAAAGTATTGAAGTGATCACCAGTCCCGGTGCAAAGTATGATGCTGCCGGTACAGGAGGTATAGTAAACATTATATTAAAAGACAGCAGGGTTGAAGGTGTTAATGGCAGCGTTAACCTATCGGCTGGTACCCGCCGCGAAAACGGATCATTTAACCTGAATGTACGCAAAGGTAATTTTGGAGTGAACGCTTTTTTTAGCGGCAATGCCCAGCTCAACAGCAACTCGCCCAATAGCCGTACCCGTACTTCAACAGATTCATTAAAAAATATGACCACGCTGCTGCAGCAAGGCAGCAACAACTTTACCCGCAACGGTTACCAATCGGGTTTAAACTTTATCTGGAATATAAGTAAACATGATGATTTGAACGCGTCTGTTGGGTTTAATCATTTTGGTAACCATAGCACTGGTGTTAGCAACGAGGATACGCGGGTAGTTGATGCGGCAGGTAATTTCGTGTCAGATCTTGCAGATATCCGTAATTCCAGAAGTAAATTTAACGGCACCTCAACTGATGTGAGCGTTGGTTACAAAAAAACATTTGAAAAAGAAGGGCAGGAGCTTGATGTATTGTATACCGAAAGCTTTGGTAATAACAGCTTCAGCTCCTTTCAGCAAACAGATTTTTTAGCCGGAAATAGGCCATCAACAGGTATATCAAATAATAATCCGGGCAAGGATAGGGAAACCAATATTTCGGTTGATTACACCCATCCGGTAAGTAAAAATTTTACTATTGAAACGGGCGCCAAGCTTGATTTTAATCACATCAATAATAATGTTGTTACTGATACTTTATTGAACGGTGGATTTGTGCCTAATACAAACCAAACCTATGGCTTTACTTATGACAGTAAAATATATGCCTATTACCTTTCTGCCTCCACATCGCTGTTTCATAATTTTCTGGATATAAAGGCAGGTTTAAGGGATGAGTATACTACCATCAAAGCGGATTTTCAAGGAGCTGATATCCCTGATTATAACATTTTGGTACCGTCGTTGGTATTTTCACATAAAATTGGCGATAGCCAGTCTATTAAAATTAGTTATACCCGCCGTATACAACGGCCTGATTATGGCGCCCTGAACCCTTTTTTAAACATCAGCGACCCTCGTAACATCAGCACTGGTAACCCTAATTTAAAACCTGAAAAGGGCGATAATTTTGAACTGGGCTACAATAAGTCATTTGATAAGGGAGCTAACATTAATATAGCCGCGTTTTACCGTTACAATACGGATGATATACAACAGTTCACCACCTTTTTTCCGGAGCTGGATGTAAACGGCATCACTTATAATAACGTGTCATTAAATCAATGGTATAACTTAGGTTCGCAGATACGTACAGGTATCAATTTATATGCATCAGTACCGGTAACAAGTAAACTGAGCCTGCGTACCAACATGATATTTTCTGACAGGATCAGCAGAAACCCTGGTTTTGCAAGTGTAAGCGGTTTTACTTATCGTTTAAACCTAAACGCGCAATACAATTTTGGGCATGACCTGAGCGCAGAGTTTTTTGGCAACTACAACTCATCGCAAAAAGGCATACAGGGTGTTAATCCTAAATTCGTATTCTATAACTTTGCTGTGCGAAAAATGATCCTCAATAAAAAGTTCAGTTTCGGGCTTACAGCAGCTAATCCTTTCGCCAATTTTGTTGGCCAGCGTTCAACAACCTTTGGCAGCGGCTTTAGCACAGTTAATATAAGGCAGGTCCCCGTACGCTCATTTGGCATAAGCCTGAGCTACAAATTTGGCAAGCTTGAATTTAAGAAAGAAAACAAAGAAAGGGACGAGGAGAATATGAATACCCCGGATGCTCCACCCGAAAAAGAAAGCGATAAGAAGGATGATAAGGGCAAACATTAATAGATTTTAGTGTCATGCTGAACTTGTTTCAGCATCCCATGGGCAGGTGTACCAACTGGTTACATAAATGGTCCCGAATTTATTTCGGGACCATTTATTTTAACTTATGCTGATAACATTGACTTAACAGTTATTAACCGTTTTTGATCAGGATACTTTCAATAATAAGCGTTGCATCCTCGCAACTATCGGTAGCGGTTTCCATCGCCATAAAAACATCAGTATACTTAATAAGCTGTATAGCATCCGTTTCGTTAGCCAGTAAATCGGCAAAGGCTTCGTTATAAACGGTATCTGCCTGAAATTCCAGTTTTTTAATATTGTTGCAAAGCTCAAAAATATGTGCTGAGTTACCCAGGTTACTCATGGCAATAATAGCCTTTTGAAGCTCCATGCTTGTTTGAAATATCAAATTTGCCAGGTTGATGATTGGCGGCGTTATTTCGGGAACATCATACAGGTGTATCCTGCGCGATGCCATGGCTATACTATCGGCAACATCATCAACGGCAGCGGCCAGATCGCACATATCTTTACGCTGAAATGGTGATACCAATGATTTGCCCGACTCTGAAAATACCTGGTGAGTAAGTTCGTAGCTTTTTATTTTTA